>CAYGPO010000001.1:0-5206 GCA_964351665.1 uncultured Gammaproteobacteria bacterium
TTCGTTGTCGATGTTGAAAACGCCATGGATGGCTTTTTCAACAGCCTGCTAGAAGTGGGCGCTACTCAAAACCGTCTTTAAACAGGCTGCCGCCATCAAGCTGAACAACCCGGGTTACCGCCGGCAAAGAGCTGATGCCCTCATCATCCACCGCCACAAAAGCCACATCGTAGGTGCCAGTGAACTCAGCAAACAGGTTGGACACCTGGGCAAAGCGCTGATCACCTTCCAGCGGCAGGGAAATCCGCCGCTGGGTGCAGTTGGGCATGGTGACCAGGGCGTCCACCGACAGCACCTGGCCGGTGCTGGTCACATCCTGGGCGAACAACTCGATGGACTGGGCGCCGGTGATGGTTTGGGGTGGCGTCACCGAGCCGATCAGCGGTTCGTCGCCGGCCAGTAAAACGCCGGAACCGATGGCATAACCCCGGGCAAATAAACCATCGGTAAACTCATTGCCCAGTCCGTTGCCATTGTCATCGAGCAGGGGCTGCTGACTTCTGTCGCTTTGGCGCACCGCGGAACGAGACAAATTGAAGGCCTGGCGTACGGTGGCACCGTTGAGCACCTGGGTCCAGAAAAAGCGCGAGAAGCTCTGGTCGGGCTGGAGCACAAAGTTGCAGCTCTGCAGATCACCGTCACTCACCGCCACAATCCGCTGACTGCCGGTGGGCGGCAACAGCTCGGGCAGAAAAGATCCGGACTGTTCGCCGTCGTAAACCACCACCACCGGGCCCGACAAGCTTGCCTGAGCCGTGTCCAGCCAGCCATCAAGGGCTGAGCCTGTCAGCACCTCGGTGCTGTTTATGGCCAGGCCATCGGTGGCGGGAACGCCCACCAGGAATACCGCCAGATCCTGGCCGTCCTGCACCGCCCATTGGGTAATGGCGAACTCCAGATTGCTTAAGGTTGGCGCCGCATCAAAGCCGCTCACTCCCAGATTGGAAAGGTACTGAATGTCGTCACACAGTGGGTCATCACAGGTCACCCCATCGGGGCCATAACCCTGCTCCACTAACGCGGCATAGGCTAAGGCGGCGCTGTTGGCGATGCCCGCCACGGTATCGGGGCTGGTGGCGGGGCCGCCGGCGGCAACAATAATCGCTTTGCGCCTGAACGGGTTGTCGATATTGATAGTGCGCACCTGGGGCACGGCGGTGTTGCCCAATCGGTCCTGGGCATAGAAAGTCAGCTGGTAGGCACCGGGGCTAACAAAACCGCTAAAGGGGGCGCTGTAATTGTCGCTACCCGGACTGCGGGTCAGGTCGATGGTGGGCAGGTCTTGAACCGGATTGTCCGGCGACCCAGGCAAAAAACCCGGCGGCCGCAGCACCACCCAAACCCGCCCTATGCCGTCAGCATCGGTGACGGAACTGGCGCTTAAGGTCGCGGTGCTGATCACCGGTGGGCTGACGTCCACCGACCCCACCACCGGCGAGTCACCGGCAATCGTGGTGCCGGCGCCGATAAACCGATTGCTAACCAGCTGCAGATCCGCCGCGGTGTTGGTTTGGCCATCGCCATCAGCTTCCAGCAGCGGCTGCTGCAGCGGAAAGCTGGTGTTCTGGGATTGAGATGCCAGGGTGAAGGCATTTTCCACGCTCAGGCCGTTGAACACATGGGTCCAGAACTGGTTGGAAAATGACAGGGTGCCCTGGGATACAAAATAGGCGTTCTGGTCTGCCTGGGCGCTGGTCACCACCACCCGGTCAAACTCCTCCGAGCGGGTTTCATCCAGAAACGATCCCGACTGACAGGCATCGTAAACCATGGTGAGCGCGCTGCCCGCTGCGCCGCTCTGAAAACCATCCAGCCAGCTGCCCACTTCACCGGCGGCAAGGGTCTGGGTGGCGTTGAGGCGAAACTGGTCCAAGCCGCCGTGGTCCACAAAATACACCAGCAGACTTTCAGCGCCAGGGGCAAAGTTGGTAAAGGCGGCCTCTATATTTTCCCGGGTGGCCAGGGCGTCCACGTCATCGGCCTGGCCGTTGCTGTCGATATCAATGCTGGTGTCGTGGGACAGATACTGGATCTGATCCCGGGTAAAGCCCTGGCTCAGCAGCACTCGGTAGGCGAAATTGGCGTTGACCTGGGTGGCATCCCACAGGGCGTTACCCGGGTAGGGGCCGCCGCCGGCCACAATAATGGCCTTGCTGTTGGTCGCCAGGGGAACCGGGGTAAAGATCTGATTGCGGGAAAGCTGGCCGTCCATCACCGCCAGCCGACCATCGCTGAAGCTGGTTACCGTGTCCGGTATCACAATGCCCCCGGGGCCATTGCCCGAGCCGCCTACCCGGGTAATAAAACTGCCGTCCGCTGTGTAAATCCTGACGCTGCCCAGGCTGGAAACCACTACCGACCCATCGGGCCGTAGGTCCAGCCCTTCGGGGGCCACGCCATCGCGTCCCTGGCTACCCAGGGTGCTGAAGCTCAGGTCAACGGTGTGGGGCTGGCCCGCAGCAAGGCTTGCCGGAGGCGCTAACCTCAGCACCCGATTGTTGGATAAATCGGCAACAAACACCCGCTCCTGATCGTCCACCGCGATGGCCGATAGATCCATGGGATTCAGTGACAGGTCTTCGGCAATGGGCGATACCGCCAATGGGTTGCCGTCCGGGTCCATGCGCACGATATGGTTGAAATCTTTGTCCAGTGCGTAAAGAAAATCACCGCTACTGAAGTCAAGGCCGGTAATGCGGACAAACTGCCCCGGCTGATAGGGCGCCCGGGTAATCTGGGTCAGGGCATTGGTGGCCTGGTCGGCACTTCCTCCGTCGGGCAGCACCGTCATGCGGCCAAAATAGTCTGTTTGCTGGGTGGCATCACCGTTATTGAGAAAACCATACAGCCGGTTGGCCTGGCCGTTGTTGGCCACCAGCACCTCACGGGTTTGGCCGTTGGCGTAATCGCCGGTGAGCGCAATGGCGGTGGTGTTTTCCGATTCGCTGCCAATGTCTGCGCCTGCAAAGCCCTGGCCGCTGCCGTCGTTGAGGTAGTAGCGATTTACCTGGCCAAAGTTACCGACAACAATATCGATGGCGGTATCAGATAGCGTCAGTCCCTGGGGGTCAAACTGGGTGTCGCTATTGATGTTCCCTACGCTAACCGAGCGGGTGTCGTGGGCATCGCTGGTCACATCCACCGGGTTTGCAAAGCTGCCGGCGGTGTTGAAATAGATCTGATTGGTGCCGTTGCGCCCGATCAGCAGGTCCGGGTCGCCGTCGCCGTCAAAGTCGGCAAAGGCGGCGGCGGCAATGGTTTCGGTGGGCCCGCCAATGGCAGGCCCCGGGGTAAAGCTGCCGCCGTTGTTTAACCAGATCCGGCTTTGCCCACCGGCAAGGCCGGTGAACACGTCCTGGCTGTCGTTGTTGTCCACATCCGCCACCGCCAGCGCCAAGGTGGTATCCGGACCGCTGCCTAAGGTGCCTGCAGGGGTGAAATTGCCGCTGCCATCGTTGACAAATACCCGATCTGGGGCGCCGGCGTTGGCCACCACCAGGTCCAGAGTTGAGTTGGCATCCACCTCCAGCAGGCGCACCGCCCTGCTGTCATCAGCGTCGGCACTCACCGGCTGCGGGGGGCCGTCGGGGTCCGGGAAATTGACCAACACCCGCTGATTGGGTCCGTTGGTGGCGATGATCAGGTCTTCAATCCCGTCGCCGTTCAAGTCCCCGGCGGCCAGGGCCTGGGTGTTGAATACTCCACCGCCGGGATTGCTAACCACGGCGTCGCCCAGGTTGCAGAACTCAGCGGTTAAGAGTTGGTCTGGCCCGGCATTACCCAGCAGAACTTCGGGGCAGCCTAAGCCCCGTTCACCAAATTGATTGGTAAGGGTCAGTCCATCGGTCAGCTGGCCACCCGTGGGGGGGTCAAAAATGGCCAGCTCGGAGCCTGAGTTAAAGCTCGCGCCATACAAGCGGCCGTCACTGCGCGATGCCAGGTAGCGCGGATGGGGAGACAGGTTTTGTACGTCCAGCACGGTGCTATCAAGGTCAAACACCTGCAGCCGGCCAAGATTCTGTTCTGAGGAAAAGTCCGCCACCGCATACTGGTCTCCCGCCAGGGCTTCGGCGTCGGTGACAAAAGAAAACGAGCCCGGCGCCGAACCCCGGCCGCCGAATCGGGCCAAGGCCTCACCGTCAGCGGACAGGCGGCGAACGGTGCGACTGTCCTGCACCAGCAGCTCGCCGTTTGCCAGCACTTCGATATCCAGGTTTATCGACGCAATGTCGTCGCCGCTCAGGGAACCGCCGATTTCACGCAGATAATTCCCATCATTATCAAACACCTGAATCCAGCGGCTAAAATCCCCCACCAGCACCTCATCCTGGCGATTAATCGCAACCGCCGAGGCCAGGGAAAAACGGCCGGGCACCAGCACCGCTGAATTGGTGCTGGCCTCGCCCCACTCGCTCAGCAGGACTCCGCCGGGCGAAAATTTCTGGACCCGATTATTGATCGCGCTGGCGACAAAAATATTGCCGCTTTCATCCACCGCAATACCCTGGGGCTCGCGCATCTGGCCAGGCCCGTTGCCGCTCTCACCAAAGCTGAAATCAAAATCATGGGGCGCTGAAGGATCATCACCCGCGGGCGCGCTAAACACAGACACCCGGTCGTTCAGCAGTTCCGTCACGTAAAGGCTGTCCAGCAGATCAAAGGCCAGCCTGTAGGGCGCTGACAGTTCACCAGGGCCGCTGCCAGCAACGCCCCAGCGGGTGATGAACACACCGTTGGCGTCAAATTTGGAGATGGCATTTTGGCCGGCGTCAGCCACGTAAACAAAGCCCAGGCTGTCCACCGCCACCCCGGTGGGAAATAGGAGCTGGCCCGGCGCGCTGCCGCTGCGGCCCCACTGATTGACAAACTGGCCCTGGGTATTGAGTTTCAGCACCCTGCCGGCAAACAGATCCAGCAGGTAATAAAACCCGTCCCGGTCGCTGGTCAGCTCAGGCCCGGCGAAATACCAGGGCTGTTGCAGCACTGGCCATAGGCGCTCAAACCGCATCTCAAGGCTGCCGGCCCAGACCTTTCCGCTGGACCACAGCGTCGCCAGCAAGACAATCCCCAGCGTCGCTTTTTTCATTCCACCCAAACCCTGTGCCCATCGATATGCTACTGCAATGATCTATCGACGGCGATCAGAATGAACTGTAGTGCGGAGTTATCCGCTGAAGCCCTTGTATGGGTGTGGCCAGGGGTGTGG
>CAYGPO010000001.1:5306-12073 GCA_964351665.1 uncultured Gammaproteobacteria bacterium
GGGTGTGGCCAGGGGTGTGGACAGGGGCGCTGGCGTGGCCAGAATCAGGGTAACACCGGTCGCGCCAGCACCGGCGGGCGGCGGTCCATGGTTTTGCTGTCGGCAATCGCCAGCTCTTCAAACAGCAGGCTGGGCACCACATAGCTGGAGGGCTCCAGCATACCCCGCACGCCGGCCAGGTAGTATCCGCCGCTGGGAAACGGCGGCGTCATGGAGTGCACGTAGTGGTCGTCACCAATGGCTTCAAGGCGCCGGAACTCCCGCACAGCGAAGCGCTCAATGTTCAGGTTTCGGATCCGTTCCCGGCGTCCATCGGGGAACTGGCGCCAGGCCACCAGGGCTTCAGGCAGGCGCTCACCGTAGTTAAAAACGGCGCTGCTTTGCATGGATTCAAGCTGGCGCTGAGCCTGGGGGTCCGCCAGTTTTTCAACGATCACCACATAGTCGGTGCCCGCATCAATTCTCAGCTCCTCCAGCAGCTGAGCCCGCTCCCGGGCGTCGGCCGCCACTTCACTGCTTAAGATCAGGTTACCGGGCATGGGAAAGCCGCCGCGACTGTTGCCGGTGCTCTCGGTGGTGCCGTACATGGGAATGCGGCTGGATAAAATTTGCTTCAGGCGGCCGTCGTCCACCAGCACCTTGCGGCGGCCAGGCACCGCTTCATCGTCGACCAGGTAGCGGCCAATCAGCGGCAAAGCCTCAAACCTGTCCAGGGTTGGGTCGTCCACCAGCAGAGATCCCCTGGGCAGCACCCGGGAGCCCAGCTTACGGCCGAAACGCTGCTGCCGGGCCTGCAGGTCTGCGACGAAGGGCTGCATATTGGGCTCCGAGGCCACCATCGCCGGCACCGACTGCAGCTGGCTGGCAAACACGTTGGCAAACAAAATGGCAGCGGCCTGATCGCTGAACAGCACCGGCCCCACATATTGATCTAAACGCGCAGCGGTGGTGGCTTGGGTTAAGCGTTCTCCCAGCTCGGAAAATCGCTCTGCCAACTGCTCAGCCGATGGCAGGTCGCTTAAATCTCGAACCCGAAACTGCTCAAAATCCCACAGGATGGCGCCGTCGGCGGCCTGGCTTCGGGCCACGGCGCCCAGGGTGATATCCGGCACCTGGCGGTGAAACTGGCTGCCCTCAGAATTCAGATAACGAATGTCCCGGTACTGCACCTGCATCCACACCGTCGATTCCTGCAGGGCGATGAAACCCGCCAGCAGTTTGGACAGGGATTCGGTCAGCTGCCGGGCCTGCTGCTGGTCAATCTGGGGCCGTGGGCTGAGTTCCTCGATAGCGGTTTTTTCTGCCGGGTAAAAATCCACCAGGCCATCGCGGTCGGTGGTTGCCTCAGTATCAGCCAGTTTTACCGCGTAGTCTTCAAGGGCGCGCTTGTAGGCAAGATCGGTGGCCAGCCAGAACGAGCGTCGCAGGGCTGAGTAATTGTTGTCCACCGGCAGACGAAAATTATTTGGTGCGTAGTAGCGGTGCAGCGCCGAACCCTGATTACCAAAGCGGGTAACCAGGGAAGAATCCAGGGTGTTATCCCCTATCCTCACCTGCACATGGCCGCTGCGGTTATGGCTGCTCACCTGGTTGGCGACGCTGCCAAGGGTGGATTTCACATACAGGATTTGGTTGTCCTGCAGACGGTATTCCACGTAGTACGGCGGCGCTTCATCCCCCAGCTTTAGCTGCTCAATGTTGCGCTGCAGCTCGTCTGCCATGGCCTGGGTCATAGGGTCATCAGCTGCTGATGGCGACGGGCTTTGCGCCAGGGCCTGGCTCAGGGACAGCGCCCCAGCCAGCAATCCTAATACCTTCCGGCGCCAGCTCATGGTGCATCCTCCGGCGCCGGGTTAGGCAATATGGGCGGCCGGGTTTGAGAGCGGCTCTTGCGCTGCACTTCCAGCCGGTCCAGCAGCACCGCCGGCGCTACCAGCGACACCGGCACGGCGCCGGATTCAGCGCCGCACCAGCCGTGAAACACCTGGGCCTGATCTGCCCCGGCCTGAATATGGCTGAGGGTCAGCAGCGGTGTGCCAATCACATCAACACCCCGGGCCAGCTCTTCGCGGCCATCCGGGTAAACCTTGTAAAGCACCGTTGGCATCACCTTCAGCGCATTGGGGTCCATTCGGTTGGTGCTGGTAAAGCCCCCCGCCGCATCGCGGATGATCAGGCCGTAGCCCACCGACGACTCAGCGATAGACTCTATAAATCGGGCCTTTAACGCCGCATCGGTCAGGGGCTGGTCAACCTGCACAAACAGGTTGGACTGACGCGCCACCGGAGACCGGCCGCTCAGGGCCTGGGCTCGGCCGTGGCCGTTGGAGTTGGGAAAGCCTTCTATGGGAATCCGCGACATCAGAAAATTACTCAGCACGCCGTCTTTCACCACGTCCACCCGCTGGCCCCGCACGCCTTCATCGTCCACTGCATAAGAGCCCATCAGCATTTGGCCGTTATAGCGTTCTTGGGTGGGATCAAAATAGACGTTAAAACCCGCTGGCAAAATCTGCTCACCCAGCTTTTGTTTCAGGGTTTGCGCGCCCTCTTCCCGCCGCAGCCTGTGGCCCTCCACCCGGTGCCCCAGCAGCTCGTGGAAAAACACCGCGCTGGCCCGGCCTTCCAGCAGCACTGGCCCGGAGTAGGCGGTCACCATGGGCGCGGTGCGAAGCGCCGCGGCCTGCTCCAGCAGGTCGTCAATTTCTGCCATCATGGCCGCGTCATCGGGCAGCTCCTCAGCGCTGGCTGCCAGCAGCGTCCGGCTCAGGGGCATTTCCATGCCGTCGTCGGCTTTCACCATCACCTGCAGGGTTATGCGAAACACCGAATCACTCTGGCGCAGTCGGGTGCCTTCGCTGGTCACCAGGTGTTTGAGAGTGCGGGTCTGATCCAGGCTCACCCGGCCCACCAGTAGGTCTGCGTTGCTGGCAAACCGGGCCGAGTATTGACGCAGGCGATCACGCCAAAGCCAGGACTCAAACGCCGTCTCAGTCACCGGCTGCACCAGCACCACGGGCTCTTCCTTGGAGAAATCTGCCGAGGTGTCTTCTTCGGTCACCTTGACAGAAATATTGCTGTTGACCTTGGCCAGGTGGTCCAGGGCCTGCTGATAAACCCGGTCGGTGGTTTGCCAGATCAGCTCCACCAGCGCTGCCGGATCATTTTGCAGCGGCAGGGCCTGCCAGTTGTTGCGGTAATTCACTCCGAAGCGCTGGCCGTCACTGCGCAGGGCGTGGGTGTTGTCCAACTGATAATCCCCCACCCTTGCCTCAACAAACAACCGCCGTGAGCGCTGCTGGGTATCTCGCTCCAGGGCGCCAAAGCTGGCGCTCAGAGAGTTACTCTCAATGTCCGCAACCCGATAGGCCAGAAAGTACGCCGGCGGATCCCCCGCCGCCATTTCTGCCATATAACGGGTCAGCTCACCTTCAAGCAGATCCAGCAAAGGGGCGTTTTCCGCGGCGCTGACGCTGAACGCGCTGGCCACAGTCAAGGCCAAAGTATAGGCCAGAGACATTAGCGGTGGTGTTAGCCGGCCCAGGGCCCGACGCTCACTTAGCAAAGCACCCGGCGCAACCACATTATTTAAATCAGACATGTCAATAGCGTATCGGATTGGCGATTGGGCGATAATGGGGCATGAGCCATGAAAATTCTGTCCGTATCGGGTTTGTCAGCCTGGGTTGCCCCAAGGCCTTGGTAGACTCAGAACGCATCCTTACCCAGCTTCGAACCGATGGTTACGACATAGTTCCAGACTATCAGCAGGCGGATCTGGTGGTGGTCAATACCTGCGGCTTTATCGATAGTGCCAAGGCAGAGTCCCTGGAGACCATCGGTGAGGCCCTGGAAGAAAACGGCCGGGTGCTGGTTACCGGCTGCATGGGGGCCAATGAGCAGGACATACTCAAAGTCCACCCCAAGGTGCTGGGAGTCAGCGGTCCGCAGCAGTATGACGCGGTGGTCAAATCCGTTCACCAACACCTGCCGCCGCCGGCGGAACTGCCCTTTGAGTCGCTGGTGCCAAGGCAGGGGATCAAACTCACCCCCAGGCATTACGCCTACCTGAAAATTTCTGAGGGCTGCAACCACAGCTGCAGCTTTTGCATTATCCCCGACATGCGCGGCCGTCTGGTCAGCCGGCCCATCAACGAAGTGCTGGCGGAGGCCCGACGCCTGAGCGCCGCTGGGGTTCGGGAGCTGCTGGTCATCGCGCAGGACACCAGCGCCTACGGGGTAGACATCAAATACGCCGAGAGCAGCTTTGCCGGTCAGACCTACCGCAGCAATCTGGAAGATCTATGCAAAGCCCTGGGTGAAATAGGGATCTGGGTGCGACTGCACTACGTGTATCCCTACCCCCACGTAGATCGCATTATTCCGCTTATGGCCGAAGGCAAGATTCTGCCCTATCTGGACGTACCACTGCAGCACGGCAGCCCTGAAGTGCTGAAATCCATGCGCCGTCCGGCGGCGGCCCACAACACCCTGGAACGACTAAATCGGTGGCGAGAAATCTGCCCGCAGATTGCGGTTCGCAGCACCTTTATTGTGGGCTTTCCCGGCGAAACCGAGGCCCATTTTCAAACCCTGCTGGAGTTTCTGAAGGCCGCGCAGCTGGATCGAGTGGGCTGCTTTCAGTACAGCCCGGTGGCGGGCGCCCGGGCCAACGCCCTGGAGGGCGCGGTGACTGATGAAGTAAAGCAGCAGCGCTACGATCGCTTTATGCAAGTGGCTCAACAGATCAGCCAGCAAAAGCTAAAATCCCGCATCGGCGCCACCGAGAAGGTGCTGGTGGATGAAGTCAGCGGCACCGATGGGGTGGCTCGCAGTTATTCTGACGCCCCGGAAATTGACGGAGTGGTTCATATCAGCAATGCAAAAAACCTGCGTCCGGGCAGCTTTGCCACGGTCAACATTACCGGCGCTGACCACTACGATCTGTTTGCTGAGTCAGTGGTCTGAACGCCGAATCCGAACTGCTGCTGCGCCAGCTCAAAGCGCTGCCTGCAGACACCGACCGGCTTTGGATTAATCCCCCCGCCGACGGGTTCTGGCAGCCTCTGGCAGCCCGGCGGGCATTAGTTTTTGATCACGCTGATGCCGAGCTTATGGGGGAGCAAAGTGCCGATCAGCTGGCCCTGAGCAGCGAACTGTCGGCCCAGCCAGCCGAACATGTGGTGGTCTACTTACCCAAGTCCCGGGCCCGCATTGAAATGCTGGTGGAGCTGGCTGCAGCCTGTCTTCCTGAGGACGGCAAGCTGTGGCTGGTGGGGGCAAAAAAAGCCGGCATCGCCTCAGCGGGCAAGGCCCTGAAAAACCACTTCAGCCGGGTTTCAAAGCGCGATGCCGCGCGCCACTGCATGCTGTTTGAAGGCCAGGGAAAAATCCACAGCAAACCCTTTGATAAGGATCACTACTGGCAACACTATGCTGCCGGCGATCTGCAGCTATTCAGCCTGCCAGGGGTATTCAGCCATGGCCAGCTGGACGATGCCAGCGCCCTGCTGCTGCAGGCGCTGCCCCCGCAGATGCCTGGAGCCTGTTTGGACTTTGGCTGCGGCTGCGGCGTGTTAAGCGCCGCGGCGGCGCAGCGGGGGGCCAGCGTATCGGCCATGGATGTAGATCTGTTGGCGGTGCGCTCCTGCCAGCGCACCCTGGCTGAAAATCAGCTCACCGGCCAGGTCTGCGGGGCCAGCCGGATCGCTCCGGGAGCCGGTCCTTACCGCTGGATCATCAGCAATCCGCCCTTTCACCAGGGCATCAGGCAGGATTTATCCGTTGCCGTCCAAATGTTCAGTGATGGGGCCAAAGCCCTATCCCCGGACGGTGAGCTGTGGCTGGTCGCTAACCGCTTTTTGGACTACCCGCGACCCCTGGCGGCATTGTTTAAGGACGTCACTGAGATGGCAGGCAATGGGTCATTCCGAGTGATCAGGGCCCGGGGTAAGAAATAGTCAGGACCGCTCGGCCGGATAACCGGGATAGTCGCCGGCCTCGAGGTAAGCCTGGTGGTCAGCCTCGCTTTGGGCCAGATCACCGCCCAAAACCACCCGATTGCGGCCCTGTCTTTTTGCCTCATACATAGCTTTATCGGCGCTGCGCATCAGGTCTCTATAGGTCCGCCCGTCCCCGGCTTTGAGGCTGGACGCACCGATGCTGGCGGTAACGCCAAAGGTCTGGTCTTCGCTGATCACCTGCAGATTTTCAATCTGTTCCCGCAGCCGCTCTGCCAAGACCCCAATGCGGGAGCCTTCAATCTCCGGCAACAGGACAAAAAATTCTTCACCGCCAAATCGTGCCAGCACACAGGGATCATCTGCCAGGGTTTGCTCCATCGCCATGGCCACTTTTTTCAGGCAGTCGTCGCCAGCCATATGTCCCCGCTGATCGTTAACCCGCTTAAAGTGATCAAGATCCAGCACAATCAACCCCAACGGCCGACCCTTGTCGATGGCCTGGGCCCATAGCCGGGTCAGGGACAAATCCAGATAGCGCCGGTTGTAAACGCCGGTTAGCCCATCGCGCTGGCTGGACTCCTCAAGCACCCGGTTAGCGGTTTCCAGGCTGGTCAGGGCATCGTTGAGTTCGGTGGTACGTTCCGCTACCCGGAGTTCCATTTCGGATCTAGCTTCAGCCTCCATCCGCTGGTTTTCTTCCTGCAGCAGACGAATTCGAAAAGCCAGGGCAAAGGACAGCAACACCATCTCTGCCGCTGAGCCAATCTGCATGCCATAGGTGGTGATAAACATTCTCGGCAGCAG
>CAYGPO010000001.1:12173-17163 GCA_964351665.1 uncultured Gammaproteobacteria bacterium
GCATAGTTTTTCTGTGCCAGGGCCAACGGCGTCAGCAGCCGAAGGGGCACCTGTATGGAACTCTCGCTGACCACTCGCAGGGCCAGCTGCACCGATTGCCCCGGTGCCAGCTGCAGGGGAAACGACAGGTGGCGATGGTTAAGAAAACGTCGGTCAAAGGGCTCGCGGTCACCGCCCACCCAGTGCACCTGCTCAGCGCCGGCGTAATCAAGATAAAGATCAACGTGATCCAGCAGAGGGTATTCCAGCAGCAGCACCCAGTCTGAGGTGGCGTGGGAGCGGTTGCTGATCTCGGTAACAAACCATAGGGCCTGGGAATTGAAGCCAAAGGTATTGCTGTCGGGCACTGGCTGGAACTGATCGGCGGGCAGTTGGGCCAGTTCCTGTGGGCTTAGCTGGGTATCAACGGCGACGTATTGAACCACCGGCGACAGTGGGTAGTCGTCTTGCCCCGCTTCCAGCGTCAATGCCTGGGCTGCGCTGCCAAACACGAGCAGCGCAGCTAACCACTGCGTCTTCATGTTGTTGATTCCTGGTCCGCTTGAATCTGTGCCGACTCATTGCGGTAAACCTTGACCCCGTAATCCCGACAATAACACGAAAACTGGCCAAAAATTGACCCACCAAGGGAACCCTATCAGGGGCCAAGCAAGGCCAATACCAACAGCCCCGCCCCCGTCGACAGCAGCAACGGGCTGGCTTTTTCAGAAGCGGCAAAACTGGCCAAAGCACCCAGCAAATACGCCGCCACCAGCATCGCCGGATGCCCTGGCAAGGCGTTCAGAGCCAGCAGCAATATGGTTGAACCTGCCACCGCGCTGCCAACCATGGCCAGCACGTTGGACTGATCAATCGCCAGCCACAGATGGACCAGACCAAAGCCCGCCGCCAGTGCGCCAAACACCCGCAGCTGCTCAGAGGCTGATAGCGGGCTGATCGCCGCCAGCACAACAAAACCCAGCAAGGTACCCACGGTGAGCCAGGCCAGGATTTGGGCTCCTGATCGAAACAGGGACTGGCGCTGGTTGGCGGCGGCTGCCGGCTGTGCTGACACGGTCGATGGCGGCACTGATGCAGCAGAGTCTGCCGGCGGCGAGTGACTATTGTCGAAGGTGTGATTGATCATCATCATGGTTTTCTCCGTTAATTACCTATTAATAAGTAAGTTTTAGAATCAAAATATCGGTGAAAAAAATATTCTAGAAATCAGGGTCCTAAGTTCCGCCGACTTAGGCGTAAAGCTCCTGCCGGAATTGGCTGGCGATGCGTTCAACCAGATTACTGCCGTCCAGGCGCGATTGCTGCCTGGCGCCGGACATGGCCGCAATCATCATCTGCGCTTTGTCTGCCGAATTGCCAACAAAGGTCAGCTGACCCTGGCGGCGACCGCTTTCCAGCACCTCGCTCAGCCAGCTCACCACGCCCTGCCAAAAGGTCGACAGGGAGGTCTGCATTTCCTCACTAAGCCCTTCCCAACAGGTGGTCAGGGTGCTGATGGGACACAGCCGCAGGGTCGAGCAGTAGTGAGTCTCGTAACCGAAATACCCTTCCAACTGCTCCCGAGGTGATAAGGTCGCCCGGGCCTTTTGAATCTGTCGGCTCATCTCCTGGGAAAAATCCTCCACCAGCGCCAGGCCCAGATCAGTTTTGCTGGGGAAGTGGTAATGAATGGCCGCGTTCTTGATCCCCAGTCGCTCGCTGATGTCCCGATAGCTAAATCCCTCAAAGCCACGTTCGGTCAACAACGAGCGAGCGCGTTCGATGATCTGGTCCCGGGCGTTATTCAGTCGAGGCATATCCGACACCAATTAACTTATATGCAGGTAAGTTTAATGAAAGGGGCACGATTGTCAACCGCCACCAGTGCCAATGGCATCTGAGAATGGCCCACTCAGGCAGAGGCGAACTTAAGGTCCAACGGCGGCGCATCAGCCCAGCGAAACCGCGCCCATGACAACAAACCCCATCCTGGGCCCGCAAGCCCAGCCTGAGATTCAGTCCCGAATCACCGAACGACGATATTGGTAAATCACAATCAATACCATCGCCGTGCTACCCAGCAATGCGGCCAGGCCGAAGCTGCCAACCAGGGGTAGCGGCATCACGAAGGCTGCCACAACCGCCACCAGCACGCCCATCAGAGCCTCTCCGGTAATCAGGCCCGAGGCGATCAGCAAACCATTGCCCTGCCCGGCGCTGCGTTTTTCCTTGGGTAGATTACGGGATTTACGGGCCACGATGTGAGCCACCAAACCGCCGACAAAAATCGGCACCGATAGACCCAGGGGCAAATACACGCCCACCGCCACCGCCAGCACCGGGAAGCGAAACTCTGAGCCACGCTTTTCCTGGATCTTGTCCAGGATAATCAGCGCAACCGCCAACGCAAAGCCCATGAAAATGAAATTCCACTCGATACCGGCGCCAAAAATTCCGCTGGCAAGGGCCTGCATCAGCCCGGCCTGGGGCGCGGCCAGTGGCTGGGCGTCTGGATTAATGGGGCTGGGTCTGCCAATGCCGTAGCCCTGATCCAATACTCCAAGGACAAAGGGAATGACCAGCGCAGCGGCCACTACCCCCACCACCTGGAAGACCTGCTGTCGCCAGGGTGTTGCGCCCAGCACATGGCCACATTTGAGATCCTGCATATTGTCCCCGGCTATCGCTGCCGCTGAGCAGATCAGGCCCGCCAGATAGATCACGGCGATAGGCCCAAGGGTCGCGGCCATGCCTTCATTGCCCATCAGCTGCAGTAGGATCAGCGCTGAGACAATCACCGTGGCGATGGTCACCCCGGAGATGGGATTGTTGGAACTGCCCACCAGGCCAGCCATATAGCCGGCCACAGAGGCAAAGATAAAACCAAATACCAACATCAGCACCGTCATCACGCTGGCAATCATCACCTTTTCCGGGTAGTCACCCAGGGCCAGGTAAAAGACAAAAAACACCGGCACCACGGCCAGGGCCGCCACCGCAGCCACGTAGGTAATGGGAGTATCAAACTCAGTGCGCAAGATGCTGCCGCCGCCGTTGCCGCTGGCCTTGTAGGCGGCCAAACTGGCCTTGATACCGGCGCTCAGCGGGCCCAGCAAACTGACCAGCGACCATACGCCCCCCACCATCATCGCGCCTACGCCAATGCGCCGGCAGTCCTGCCAGGCTTGGCCTGCCAGGGTGCCCCACTGGCTGCTGCTGATCTGGGACCAGTCGGTGTTCGGGTTCATGCCCACGGCGGTCAATATGGCCTCTGAGTTAAAGGCCCAGTTCAGGGGCACGCCAATCAGGGTGCCGATCATGCCGCCCAGAAATACCAGCATGGCGATATTCAGGCCAACGATGTAACCCACTCCCACCAGCGCGGGGCTTAGAGTAATACCGCCGGTGAACAGGTAGCTGCCCCCCAGCCAGGCCCGGGTGGTGGCCACACCGCCGGCCAACAGGCCCACCCCGGATTCCAGCAGCTTGAACAGCACGCCCAGCCCGGCGGCCTGCAGCAACATGCCAAAACTGCGTCGGGCGCTGTCGTCAGCGTGGCCGGAGGGCCGGCTGCGGTCGGTTTCTATGCCGCCGGTTTTTAGCACCTCAGCGGTGGCTACGCCCTCGGGAAACTTCAGCCGGGCCTCTACAATCAGGGCCCTGCGCAGGGGCACGGTAAAGGCCACACCCAAAACGCCGCCCAGCACCGCAATGGCCACCATGGGGCCGTACTCATAGCCTGCCCAGGCGTTCATCATGACCAGCGCCGGGATGGTGAAGATGATGCCCGCCACCAGCGACTCACCGGCGGAGGCGGCGGTTTGCACCATATTATTTTCTAAGATGGTTGAGCGTCGAAACAGCCGCAGCAGCCCCATGGAGGCGGCGGCGGCGGGAATCGAAGCGGACACCGTCAAGCCCACCAGCAAACCAATATAGGCATTGGCAGCAGCCAGCAACATGGACAGCAGCGCGCCAAGCACAAAGGCCTTAACGGTGAATTCAACCAGGTTTCGTTCCGGCGCCACCAGCGGTGCTGGCAGGGGAGGCAGTTGGCTCATGGCAAGGGTCTCGTTGGGATCCGCCGGGAATGTTACCAGAAGCTCGCCGCTGGACAGCGCCGGTCTGTGACAAATACCACGCAAATGGGCCCCTTGATACCTGGCAATATCCATCGCCAACGTTAGAATGCGAGACTCACACACAGAGAGTGTCTTCATGGTTTTACACATTCGACGTATCGCCACTGCCGCCGCGCTGGCTCTGGCCCCGATTGGCGTCTGGGCCCAAACCACCATCACCCTGGAACCCAGCCGGGATACCGCCATCTACTCCGAGGCTGATCTCAGTAACGGGGTTGGCCAATACCTGTTCAGCGGTCAGACGGCGATGGGTGATAACCGTCGGTCACTGCTGGCTTTTGACTTCAGCGCCATCCCAGCCGGGTCAACCATTGACAGCGCTACCCTGACCTTGTCCCTGTCGTTAGCCGCTCCCGGCACCACCTCACGGACATTTACCCTGCACCGGGTTAACGGTCGCTGGGGTGAAGGCAGTTCTGACGCCGGCGTGCCTGGAGGCCTGGGCGCTACAGCCACCGCCGGAGATGCCACCTGGCAGGATCGAGTGTTTGGAACCTCTGAGTGGATCACTGAGGGAGGCGACTTTGACTCCAGCCCCAGCAGCACTGCAACTGTTTTGAGCCTGCCTGGTCCCTACGACTTTACCGGCCTTGCAGCAGACGTGTCGGCCTGGCTCAACGGTACTGCGGTGAATGACGGCTGGATCCTGATTGGGGAAGAGTTCGACATCCGCACAGCCATGCGCTTTGATTCCCGGGAAACGCCCCTGGCCGGCGCCGCGCCAAGTCTTAGCGTCACCTTCACCGCCCCGGTCACCGGCGGCCCGACGACGCCCACCGGCCCCACGGCGGTACCAGGTCCAGGGCCCTTGGCCCTGGTGCTGCTTTGCCTGGGTGTAATGCTGGTGAGTCGACGCTGGCTGTAGCTGG
>CAYGPO010000001.1:17263-19793 GCA_964351665.1 uncultured Gammaproteobacteria bacterium
CTGGTGCTGCTTTGCCTGGGTGTAATGCTGGTGAGTCGACGCTGGCTGTAGCTGGCTGAGGTCACACCTACCTAGAACAAAAAAGGCCGCCCCAAAGGCGGCCTTTTTTTGTGCTTGTCAGGCGCTGACTTAGAGCAGGTTTTGTTCAAAAAACAGCACCACTGCCTGTCGGTAGATATCCTGGTTGGCTTTACGCGCATAGCCGTGGCCTTCATCCATGGCGTTCATGTACCACACCCGCTGGCCCTGCTCCCGCACCGCTGCCACCACCTGCTCGGCTTCGGTCACTGGCACCCGGGGGTCATTTTGCCCCTGCACAACAAATAACGGCACCTGAATCTTTTTGATGTTGGTAAGGGGACTGATGCGGTTAAGAAAGGTGCGCATTTCGGGAATCCGCTCATCGCCGTATTCGGGACGACGCAGGTCCTGCCGATAGGCCTGGGTGTTTTCCAGGAACGTAACAAAATTGCTGATGCCCACAATGTCCACCGCCGCTTTTAGCCGGTCAGAAAAGTGCACCGCACTGGCCAGCACCATGTAGCCACCGTAACTGCCGCCGATAACGGCTACGCGATCGGCGTCCAGATCATCCTGGGTGCCGATCCAGTCCAGCAGCGCGCCGATATCGCGCACCGAGTCCTCGCGCTGATAGCCGTTGTCCAGGGCCACATATTCTTTGCCATAACCCGCTGAGCCGCGCACGTTGGGAGCAATAACCGCGGCGCCGAGTTTATCGATCCAAAGCTGATAGGTGCTTTGGAAGGACGGTCGAAACTGCCCCTCCGGTCCGCCATGGATGGAAATGATCACCGGGTGGGGGCCAGGGCCTTTGGGCTTGTAGACGAAGGCGGGAATCGTGCGGTCTTTGCCGTCGACCTGGTCAAAGGTGGGGTAACGAACCAGCTCGGGAACCGAAAAACTGCTGGTATCCAGGCCGCCCACTTCGCTGTAGGTCCAGCGGGTCAGTTTGCCGTATTTCAGGGCGCCGCGGCCCAGGGCCAGCACATAGGTATCGCTGGGCGTCTGGGGCGTGTTGAGGGTCATCGCCAGGTTTTTGCCATCGGGACTGAAGGACAGTCCGCCCACCAGCCCGGTGGGCAGCCCCTCCACCGCCTGGTACTGAAAATTGGCCAGGTTCAGCAAATACAGGCGACCGAAGCCTTCCTCGTTAACCACAAAGGCGGCGCGGGTTTTATCCTCGCTCAAGGCCATGGAGCTCACGTCCCAGGGAATGTCTTCGGTAATAATCTGGGCAGTGGCACCGGGCTCCAGGGTTCGATAAGCCAGCGCCGCAAAGGGTCTGCCGGTATCGGTGAGGTAGTAAATACCCCGGCCTTCCCGGTCAAAGTCAAAGGCCAGATTTCGACCCGGCGCATCGGACTTGGCGCCGGCCAGGGCCTGCTTTTCGCCGCTGCTCAGGTTAAGCAGATAGACGCTGGAGTCGGTAACCGATACATATTGCTGCACCAGCAGCTGCTCACCGTCTGGGCTGAATGCTGCCGGCCCCCACCAGGATCCATCGGGCGCTTCCAGCGCCACTTTGGCCGCTTCGGGCTGACCGTGGGGCATCCACCAAATGTCATTGGAACGACCGTTGCGACGGGTGCTCTGAAAGGCCAGGTTGTTGCCCTCTTGATCCCACAGCACGGCGCCGTTGCGAGACTCCCCGTCGCTGAGCATGCGGCTGCTGCCGTCACGGGGATCAAACAGATAGAGCTGATCAAACTCGCTGCCACCGGCGTCCATCAGAAAACTCAGCAGCTCACCTTTAGGCTGACGCTGCACGCCGCTAACGGGCTCTTTGAAAAAAGTCAGCTGACGGCGAGCGCCGCCGGGCATATCAACCCGATGTACCTGACTGGTTTCAGAAAACCGGGTGCTGATGAAAATCGACTGGCTGTCCTTGGTCCACTCCAGGAACGAACCAGAACGCACGTTTTCATAGCGGTTCAAATCCGCCGCCAGCTGGGGCGGAATTTGCGGGATATCCGACAGCACCAGATTGCCGTCGTTGAGGGTGCGCACGGGCACCTGGGCGCCCGCCAGGGGCATAACCAGCAACAGCAGCGCCGGTAACAACAGGGAACGAGTGGATTTCATGGATCAGGTCTCCATCGAGCAAGAGAAAGTAAAAAAAAACTACTAATAAACAGCTGCCTGCAGGCCTACCAATCGGCAGGTACACCGGTACCTACCAGGCCGCAATAGCCGGAGGAATTTTTACTGAGGTACTGTTGGTGGTACTCCTCGGCATAATAAAACGATGACTTCATCGCAACTTCCGTCGTAATTTCGCCGTATCCGGACACCGTCAGGCTGGCGCCGTATCGACTGCTGCTGACCAGCGCCTGCTCCAATTGGTCGGCGGTGGTGGCAAAGATGACGGAACGATACTGAGTGCCGATATCCGTACCCTGGCCCATGCCCTGGGTGGGGTCGTGGGCCTCCCAGAACACTTTCAGTAGCTGAACGTAGCGGATCCGGGATGGAAAAAAGACCACCTGAACAACCTCAGCGTGGCCGGTGT
>CAYGPO010000001.1:19893-33170 GCA_964351665.1 uncultured Gammaproteobacteria bacterium
TAGCGGATCCGGGATGGAAAAAAGACCACCTGAACAACCTCAGCGTGGCCGGTGTGTCCAGTACACACTTCTTGATAGGTTGGGTTAGGGGTAAAGCCCCCGCAGTAGCCCACCTGGGTTGAGTAAACCCCGGCCAGCGCCCAAAAACGCCGCTCCGCACCCCAGAAGCAGCCCATGCCAAACAGCGCTGTTTCCGTGTTATCCGGGAACGGCGGAGCCAGTGTTGCGCCACTGACATGATGGGCAGGGGGCACTCGCATGGAGTCTGCGCGGCCTTTTAGGGCCTCGTCTTCTGACGGCATGTGAACGTTTTTCATGGACCCTGGCAACTGCGCACTGGCTAAACAACGTCGAGCATACGTTGCTGCAGCCTGGCTCTCAACTGCTGGTCCCAGGCTTGCTAGCCCTTTATGATCCAACTATGGATATCACCATGCCCGACCCGCACGCCATCGCTGTCCTGGCGCTGACGGGCTTAGCGCTCATATTGTTCACGCGCGAGAACATTCCCCTGGAAACTACCAGCCTGTTTGTGCTGGTTGCCCTGGCAGTAGGCTTTCGTCTGTTTCCCTATGAATCCCTGGACGGTCCGCTGGAAGTCACCGACTTTTTCCACGGCTTTGGCCACAAGGCGCTGGTGGCCGTGTGCGCGCTGATGATTGTGGGCAATGGGTTGGTCCGCACCGGTGCCCTGGAGCCCGTGGGCCGCTGGCTGGCTCGCCTGTGGCGGCGTGGGCCGCTGATTTCCCTGCTGGCCACCCTGCTGATCACCGCCACCCTCAGCGCGTTTATCAACAACACCCCTATTGTGGTGCTGATGCTGCCGATTCTGATCGGGGTGGCGGTGCGCACCAATGCATCACCCACCACCACCCTGCTGCCCATGGGGCTGGCCAGCCTTTTGGGCGGCATGTCCACCACCATCGGTACCTCAACCAACCTGCTGGTGGTGTCTGTAGCTGAAGACATGGGGGTTGCGCCCTTTGCTATGTTTGATTTCGTTCGCATCGCCGGCGTGGCGGGCCTGGTGGCCATCCTCTACCTGTGGCTGGTGGCACCCAAATTAGTGCCGCCCCGGCAGGCACCGCTGGAAAACATCTCATCGCGGGTGTTTACCGCTCAGCTGGTGCTGGATGAAGACAGCCCGGTGGTGGGGCAAACCCTGTCCCAGGCGGTGGAGCGCACCGAAGGCGCGCTGAAAATTGAGAAGATTCAGCGCGAGGTGGGGGTCTTTGTAACGCCCCTGCCCGACGTGGCGCTGCGCGCTGGCGATCGGTTGAGCACCTCCGACACCCCCAACCGGCTGCGGGAATTTGCCCGCCAACTGGGCGGCAAGCTGTATTCCGGCAACACCCTGGTAGATGCTGAGCACCCCTTGACCGCGGGCAGCCAGCAGCTGGCCGAAGTGGCCATCACCGCCGGCTCCCGGTTAGTGGGTACCCGGCTCAACCAGGCACGCCTTCAGAGTCGCTACGGGCTGCGCTTTCTGGCTCTGCACCGGGCCGAACGGGAAGAGTCACGACGCAGTCGAGACATTGATAAGGTCACCCTACAAACTGGTGATGTACTGCTGGTTCAGTCCAGCCCGGAAGAGCTGGGTCATACCAAAACCAGCGGCGATTTTCTCGTGCTAGATGGCAGCACCACCCTGCCCCACACCACCAAAGCCCCCATCGCCCTGCTGACCATGATCTGTGTGGTGGGCGCCGCTGCACTGGGTTTTGTGCCCATCGAAGTCAGCGCGTTGGGCGGGGTGTTTATTATGATTGTGTCCGGCTGTTTGAACTGGCGGGATGCCACCAATGCCCTGTCTTCCCAGGTGATCTTGATTGTCGTGGCGTCCCTGGCTCTGGGCGTGGCGCTGATGCGCACCGGCGGCGCGGCTTTTATGGCCGACCTGTTCCTGGCCGCGACCTTTGGGCTGCCGCCGGCGGCGGTGCTAGCCGGCCTGATCTTGCTCATGGGCCTGATGACCAACGTGGTGTCTAACAATGCCGCCGCGGTTATAGGCACGCCCATTGCCATCGAGATTGCCACCCAGCTGGGCCTGCCGGTGGAGCCCTTTGTGCTAGCCGTGCTGTTTGGCGCTAACTTGAGTTTCTGCACCCCCATGGCTTATCAGACCAACCTTCTGGTGATGAACGCAGGCGGCTATAAGTTCATCGACTTTGTCAAAGTGGGGGTGCCGCTGCTGATCCTGGTCTGGATCACCCTGACCGTTTTGCTGGTCTACGCCTACCAGCTGTACTGAAGCATGAACCGACTGGTGGGAATGCTTTGCGCCCTGTCCATGCTGCTATGGTCACCCCTGATCCGAGCCGATAGCTTCCAGCAGCTGCTAAGCGACCTGGACCACCTGCGCCAGCAGGCCGGCGTTGCCGGAGGGGTGGTGATGATCACCAGTGCCAGCGGCATAGAGCATGCGGCTGGTTTTGGCACGACCCATTGGGACAATCCTCAGCCCATGCATCCGGAGGTCTGGGTGCGCATTGGGTCGGTCAGCAAGACCTTTGTCGGGCTGGCTTTTTTAAAGCTCGCTGAACAGGGCCGCGTTGAACTGACCGCAACCCTTAAAAGCCTGCAGGCAGATCACTGGGTAGACAATCCCTGGTCCAGGGACAAACCCGTGCGGATCGAACATTTGCTGGAGCACAGCGCCGGGCTCAGCGATCTGGTGGCCGAAGAATGGCACCACCCGGTGCCGTTGTCCCTGACCCAGGCGCTGGCCCTGGCACCCCATTCACGACGCCTGAACTGGCCTCCAGGGCTGCACAGCTCCTATTCCAACAGCGGTGCCGGGGTGGCTGCCGCCGCCGCCGAAAAGGCGCTGAGAATAGATTTTGAACAGTACGTCAGGGATCAGGTGTTTACGCCCATGGGCATGAACCAGGCCACTTTTTCCAGTGACGTCAGCGCAAAGCTCATTGGCGGCTATGACCGGGACGGGCGTACACCCATCCCATACTGGCACGTGCTGTATCGACCCTTTGGCGGCATTAACCTGCCCTTCTCAGAGCTCAGCCGGCTGCTGCAGATGCTGCTGGGTAACGGCACCCTGGATGGCCAGGCGTTGTTCAGCCCCGGTCAGGTTGAGCGGATGGAAAATCCGACCAGCACCGCCGCCGCTGGTCAGGGCCTGCAGTTTGGCTACGGCCTGGGTAACTATCATCAGGTCCATCGGGGCTTTGTATTTCACGGTCACGGCGGCGATGCCGACGGCTACCTCACTCATTGCGCCTACAATCGCGATAGCGCCCTGGGCTTTTGCCTGCTGATTAACGCCTTCCAGGGCAATACCCTGCGCGCCATGCGCAAGCGGGTGATGGATTACCTGATCGATGGCAAAAAGCCCAGTTTCCAGGCCGGCGTACCCCAACCCATGGCCCACCTTCAGGACCTGACCGGCCGCTACCAGTCGGCGACCTTTCGCTTTCCTGGCAACTCTGCAGGCCGCGCTACTGACGATAGCCTCAGCGTCTCACTGCGCGATGGGCGACTGATGCTGGATCGAAAGCGGTCCTCTCAACACCTGGTACCCCTGTCACGCTGGCATTTTCGACGACGGTTTGAGCCGGTAGCCACCACGGCGTTTGTGGTCCAGGGCGACGCACTGCTGCTGCAGGGACCCTTTGGCAACTACCGGCGAGTGTCGGAAGCCACGGCAGAACCCTGAGTCATCAGCGGCCTTCATGATTAATGCGGGCCGTTTGACGCAAACGCCCAGCATCAGAGCCAGAAGAGGCGACCAACAGCACAACTTCGCCGTCGGCCTGGCGGGTTTTGTCAAAGGCGCGGCGCCGGGCAAAAAAGCGAAATGCCAGGGGCGTGAAGACCAGTGAGAGGGTGGTGGTAAGCACCGTGCCACCGGCAATGGCGATCGCAAACGGTGGCCAAAAGCCGCCGCCTTCAAGGATCAGCGGCATAAAACCACCCACGGTAGTGATGGTGGTAGAGCTGATGTGCCGGGTACAGCTCATAACCCCGTCAATAATGGGCTCCACCTCACCGCGGCAGGCCTGCGCATTGCCCTTGAGCTCCGCCAGAATAACGATGGCGCCGTTAATCGCCAGCCCCATTAAGCCCATCAAAGCCACAATCACAATAAAGCCGAAGGGATAACCAAAGGCAAACACGCAGCCTATGCCCAGCCCCATGGAGGCGAGGGCCACAGAGAAAATGATGGCGCTGATGCGGAAGGAGTTGAAGGACAGCACCACCACCAGCACCAGCAATACTAAGATGATCCCAACGCTGGACAGCAGACTACCCACCGCATCGTTACGGCCGGAACTCTCACCGCCAAACTCCATGGCGTAACCCGCCGGCAGCACAAAACCGTTGTCCGCCAGGGCCTGGCGAAACTGACCCAGCACCCGGTCCGGCAACACGTCAGCGCGCAGATAGGCCTCCACAGTGTTGACCCGCTGGCCGTTGCGCCGGGCAATGGCGCCGCTGGAAGGCTGTAGCTCAAGGGACGCCAGTGCGGTCAGGGGCATGCCTTGAAACTCGCCACTGGCCACCGCCAGCTGGGGAGACAGATACAGGTCGCCCAGATCGGCTACCGTGCTGCGGCTGGCGTTTCCTACCCGCACTCTGACCGGCAACTCCTGGCTGCCTTCAAGCACCGAGCCGCTGACCTGACCGGCCAGACCCGCCTGCAGCTGAGCCGCCAGATCAAGTCGCTCCAGGCCACTTTGTCGAGACACCTCTTCACGGGTTTTGAGCACCACCTTGGGCGCGGCATCTTCCAGGGTAGCGCGGGTGGCAATCACGTCCGGGGTGATGGACAGAATTCTTCGAACCTGCTCACCAAGCTGGTTGAGTTGCTCAAGCCCTGGCCCATACAGGCGCAGCTCAATGGGCGCTTGAAACGGCGGGCCCTGCTCCAGCTTGCGCACAATGATTTGAGCCTGGGGCCAGCGCTCAGACAGACTGGTCTGCAGCCGGGGAATCGCTTCGTTGGCGCTGCGAAAGCTGCTCATCTGCATCATGGCGGTGGCGAACTGGGGTTCACCATCGCGGTTACTCATGATGTTGTAGTAAAACGACGGCACACCCTTGCCAATAAACCAGGACTGTCGCAGCAGCTCTGGCTCCTGGGCCAGATACTCACGCATCTGATCCACCAGCGCCTCGGTGCGACGGATGCTGCTTTGGGGCGGCAACCGGACCTCCACGCTGAACATGTCCCGATCGGCGGGTGGAAAAAACTGCTCAGCCATGAATCCGGCAGAAACAAAACCGGCGATGGGCAACACCAGCACCAGCAGCAGGCTGATCAGCGGGTGAGCCAGGAACCAGCGCAGACGGCCCTGAAACCAGCCGCTGAGCCTAGGTGTCTGCAGGCCGCTCCACATAAAGCCCGTCTGATTGCCCCGGGGGCAGGCCCGCAGCACTCGACCGGCCAGGCCCGCAATCACCGTGTGGGAAATCACGTAGGAGCCCACCAGGGAGAAGATCACCGACAGCGCAATACCACCGACAAATTCTCCTGCCGGCCCCGGCATTAGCGCAATGGGCGCAAAGGCTAAAATTGTCGTAAGGGTTGAGCCCAGCAGCGGTAGCCAAAGATGACCAATGGCGCTGAGCATGGCTGCCATGGCGCGCTGGCCATCCCGATAGCGGCGCTGAATCAAATCCACCATCACAATGGCGTTGTCCACCATGATGCCCAAGGCCACCACCAGCCCGGTAATGGACATCTGGTGAATCGGCAGGCCGTAGAACTTCATCACTGCCAGGGTAAAGGCGGCGGTCAACGGCAGGGCCAGCGCCACCACGATGGCGGCCCGCAGGCCCAGAGTTACCATCAGCACGCCCACAATGAGTACAAACCCCACCAGCACGTTCATCATCAACGAGCCAAGCCGCACGCTGGTGTACTGGTTCTGATCGAACAATACCTCCACCGCAACGTTACTTGAGATGCCCGAGGAAAACTGCGCAAGGCTTTGGTTAACCGCTGCGGTCCAGTGATCCACCCGCTGATCCGGGATCATCCGCACCCCAAGCACCACCGAATGCTGGCCGTCCACGATGGCCAGATCCGACGGCGGATCCACCAGGGCACGGCGCACCGTTGCCACATCCCCAACCCGAACAATCTCGCCCTGGGGATCCACCCGGACCGGGATTTGGGCGATTCGCTCCAGAGAATCCAGCTCGCCGGCCACCTCCACCTGAAACTGATTGCTGGCGTTGGTGATCACCCCGGCGGCCACTTTAGCGTCGCTGCGGCCCACGGCGGCAGCCACCAGCTGGGGCGTCATGCCCAGGGCGGTAAGACGGGGGCCGTCAATCTGCACCAGGATTTCTTCTTCCGGCTGCCCATAGCGTCGGACCAGCTCGGTGCCGGCAATTCCGCGTAGCCGGGTATCCAGCTCTTCGCTGTAGCGGCCTAATACTCCGAGATCCAGCTGGCCAGGGCCCCGCCAGGTCAAGGCAATAATGGTGGTGAAGGCGTAACCCCGGTCGTCGTGAAACTCCGGCTCACCGGCGCCCGCGGGCAGCTCACCCACAACGTCGTTTAAGTAGTCTCGGGCCTTGGACCAAACCTGGGCCGTGTTGGTGACGGAATCCTTCAGCTCAATCCTCACCACCGACAGGCCCGCCCGGGAGGTGGACATGGTGTGATCCACCTCTGGCAGGCGCCGCAGCTCTTTTTCGATGGGCTCGGAAATCAGGGATTCCACCCGCTCCGGGGTGCCGCCAGGAAACGGCGTAATCACCAGGGCCAGTCGATTGGTCACCTGGGGGTCTTCGGTGCGGGGCAGGCTTGCGATGCCGGCCAGCCCTGCCACTAACAGCAGGGCAATGGACAGAGCCAGCACTCGGCCGTTGCGCAGGTAGTCGCCGATCATTGGCCTATCACCGGTCTGACACCCGCTGATCTGTCGACTGAGTTAAGGCAGCCACCCGCTGCCCTGGCACCAAGCGGTGCAGACCCGATTGAATGAGCAGCTCATCACCCGCCAGCGCGCCGGCAATATACGCCCGCTCCATCTCAGCGTGCAGCACCCTCACATCCCGTGCCTGCACCACAAAGGTGTCGTTATCGGCAATGGCCACATACACGTTCCAAAGTCCGCGTAGGCCTTCGGTGAGGGCCTCCAAGGGCACCCAATAGCCTGACTGGGGAACCGTTTCAAACAGTTTCAGATAAGCCTGATCGCCGTAAACCCCCTGGGCCGAGGGAGCCAGGGCAATGCGAACGGGCACCGTCAGGGTTGCTCTGGTGACGTTCTGACCTACGGTGATGACCCGCCCGGAACTCACTTGACCGGCAACCAAGAGCTCCACGGATTGACCCACGGACAGTGAATCGCGCAGCCGCACCGGCACCCCAACCCGGGCTTCCGGATTGCTGGATTGGAGCAGCCGCAGCACCGGAGTGCCCGCATCTACAACGGCGCCGCGATCCACAAAACGGTCGCTGACCGCCGAATCAAAGGGCGCCAGCAGGCGGGATTTATCCATCCGGGTTTGGTTCGATTGCAATGCCGCCTGCACCTGGGCTTGGCGAGCCAGCAGGGTTTCACCCTCAGTGCTGAGTTCATCGGAGCGCTGTTTGGATGCAAAGCCTCGGCTTTCCAGATCATTAATTCGTTTATTATTCAGTAAATTAAGCGAAGAACTTGCTAAAATTTCTTCTGATTGCGCCAACAGCTCCGCGCGCTGATCGCGCAGCAGTTCCAGGTCCAGCACCGCCAGCACATCCCCGGCTTTTACCTGATCACCCTCATTGACCTTGAACTGGGCGATCTTGCCGCTGAGCTCAAAGCCCAGATCGGTGGACTGGGCGGGAACCACCAATCCGGCGAATTCCCGCTTAATCTGATAAGCCGACTGGGGCTGCAGCGGAGCCATGGCCACCGTCTGCACCACCACCGCCGCGGTGGTCGTCTCCGCCCCATCATCGCTGCAGCCCGCTATAGCGGCGGCAGCCAGGGTCAGGGAAATCAATAACGATTTGCGCATCTGCTGATCAATTTCTAAACTACCAAGTCTAGAAATAGTAGACCAACTAGACTGGACAGTCCAGTATGATAAAAGTCATGGAGACAGACGATTGACTCAGGCATCCCAGCCCACCCCCAGGGGTAGACCCAAAAGCGAGAGCAAAAAGGCCCAGATCTATCAATGCGCCTCCAGCCTGTTTTTGGAACACGGCTACGACGGTGTAAGTATGGATCAGGTGGCGGACGCCGCCGGTGTGTCAAAGCAAACGGTCTATGCACATTTTTCCAGCAAAGAAGCGCTGTTCTCAGCCTGTGTACGAAATAAGTGTCAGGCCCACGTGCTCAGCGAGGAGGCGCTGGACCCAAAGCTGCCGGTGGAATCGGTGCTGACGAATCTGGTGAACGAGTTCAGCCAGTTGTTCCACTCCGATGAGGGCATCAAACTTAAACGCCTGCTGCACGCCCATGCAGAATCCAATCCTCGACTGTCCGAGATGTTTTATGATGCTGGCCCGGCGCTGATTAAGTCGTTGCTGGAAAACTACTTAAGCGGCCAGGTCCAAATCGGCGTGCTGGACATCGATGATGTCCCAACAGCCGCCCAGCAGCTGATTCACATGATCCAGGGGGAACATTTGATGAGGGCGACCCTGAACGTTCCCGGCGGGCCCACCGAAAGCCAGAATCAGGACTACCTGGATTCCTGCGTAAGGCTATTTTTAAAAGCCTATCGGGCTTAGTCGGCTGAAGGTTGGTCTAGTCCAGCCGCCAGTTGAAATCCAACAGCAGTCGTTTTAAGTGTTCATCACGATCATCCCGGCGCTCGATAAAGGCTGCCACGCGAATATGCACGTTACCGCTGCCCCAGCTGACCCACGGCATGTAGCCCCGCATGGCGGTGGGGAACCACCAATCATCTTCGTTGAAAGCCGCCACCACCGCCTCGCGCTGAATGCGCTGCTGGGAGTAACCAAACTCCCAGCCGCCCTGACGCGCAGCGTCGCCCAAAATCAGTGAAAAACGCGCGCCCTGGTCATCGTCCTCAGCGCCCAGGTTCTGGACCAGATCCAGCTGCGCCAAAAGGCTGCCGAAGCGGGTCGGCCAGATCATCTCCAGCTGCAGATCAAGCAGCTCAAACTCGCTGGCCAGGGCGCCGCTGGCGCTGCCTGCCAGACGCCGGTTGGTGCGGCCGCGGCCGTCTTCTACTAACCCATTGAGGTTGTCAAAATCCAGATAGCTCAGGCGCACAGCGCCTCCCTTGGGGGCCCCTTCCAAAATATCCCAGCTGGCCTGGAAGGCGTTGAGTTCCGTGGCGGTTTCATCGATGTGCATACCCTGGAATCGGCCAACAAGAATTGACAGTCGGTCAAAGTCCCGCACAGAAAAGTCCTGCTGCAGCGATGCACCGACGGTGCGCAGGTCGTGGTCCCAAACCGCTGGCGTGAGCAGCAGAGGCAGCGGCGCCAGACCCACTTCAAGCAGCGTATCGGGACTGGCGAAGTAGCGCAGATAGGCTTCTCCCAGCAATACCTCGTCGGACTCTTCGTTGTCCAGGAATCGGACGTTGTCAGCATTGCTGTCGGTGCCCACCGCGACTTTCAGCGCGGCCCCCACCTCAAAGCGATCAAAGGCCGTGCTGCGCAGGCCAAACAGCCCGTGAAAGCGCCCTCGATCCACATCGCCGCCGTCGGGTAGGCTTTCCACCTGGTCCATCCGCAGCCGGGCCTGGCCGTAGGCTTCCCAGTTGCTTTGAGAGCTGTCCTGCAAAGGCTGGGCGCTGACGGGTGTCAGGCACAGCAGCAGCGCGCTCAGGCCTGCCAGCAGCAGTTGATGGGATTTAATCATGCGCGCAAAGACTCCAAAGCCTTGGCCAGCGCCGTGGCATCGGCGTAGCGATGCTGAACATCTGCTGCCAGGCAGCCATTAACCACCTCATCAAGGGCAGCCGGACACTCGGCCCAGACCTCCCGCAAGGGGGTGAACTGGCCAGAACTCTTGGCCGTATAAATCTCCATCATGTCAGTCTGGGGAAACGGGGTATTGCCACCAAACAATTCGTAGATGATCACGCCACAGGCGAACACATCAGCATGGGCATCGACCTTATTGCCTTCCATCTGTTCCGGTGCCGCATACCGGGGCGTGCCAAAGAACATTCCACTGGGTGCCGCCACGTTCTGCACCGGCTGGGCGATACCGAAGTCCATCAGCTTGGCGTTGCCCGCCGCCTCCAAGATGATGTTTTCGGGCTTGATATCCCGATGCACAACGTCTTTGGCATGGGCTGCAGCAAGACCGGCGCAGGTCTGGCGAATAATCCGCAGGCCGGCAGAGAACGGCAATCTGGAACGCTGGCGCATCAGGTATTTCAAGGTCATGCCCCGCACATATTCCATCGAGATATAGGCGGTGCCGTCACTGCTGCCGAAGTCAAAGGTTCGCAGCACGTTGGGATGGGTGATAATTCTGGCCAGCTTAATTTCTTCTTTAAGCTGTTGCAGATAGCCATCATCATTGGCCATGGAGGGCAGCAGGGTTTTCAAGGCGATAAAGTCATCCAGCTCCCGGTCCAGGGCCTTGTAGACCATACCCATACCGCCCTGACCGAGAATTGAGACAATTTCAAAGCGGCCAGCAAACACGTCGCCGGGCACAATCTCGCGGGTTTTGGAGACGCTCTCGATGACAGTGTCAGCCGCTGCAGTACGCTCATGGGAAAGGGTTCGATCCGACACCGCATCGGCAAATCTCGCCAGATTTTGGTTACTCAAGGCCAGGTATTTTCGCCCGCTGATACGGCCCTGGTGGACCTGGGGTTGCTCCTTGACTTCTTTCAGCAGCTCCTCGACCTGGCCACGGATTCCCGGCGAAAACAGCAGGGTGCCTGGCTGGGCCTCTTCCAGCAGCAGGTCGACCTGGTGACTGGCTTTGCCTATCAGCACCTCGGCAGTGGACATACCCGCCCGCACCATGCCCCGATCTACCTGCCCCATGACCAGGGCTTTGCTGGGCTGCTCGCTGGCGTACTCGGCAATGTGACCGGCAAACTCCAGCGCATGGGCAATGGCCTCATCACCCCGAAACCCAATCACGGCTCGGTGACCGGTGAACGATTCAAGCCGCGCTTCCAAGGCTTCGGCCAGAGCCGCAATCTGGGACAGGGTGGCCTGAAACTGCCGCACATTTTCCTCGGCGCTGCCGGTTTGCTCCGGATTAACCATGTGCCGGTAATCTAAGGCTAACAATGCCAGGCTCTCGCGACCCGGTTTGGTGCCCGGCTGATGGGTGCGGGTGACGCTGCTTTGCTCAAACGCCGGATCAGGTAAATAGCGGGACAGGTCTGAGACGTATTCTTCCATGTCGCGTTTTTCACGCAGATCGCTTAGCAGCGATTCAAAGGCGTTGCCAAGGTCCACGATCTCGCGACTGCCGCTGTGATCAAAATGCTGCTCATAGTGGCCGGCGCCAGCGGCTGATGCAGCCTGAGTCAGGGCCCCCAGAGGCCGAGCCAGCTTACGCGACAGCCATAGGGACAACGCCAGGCCAGCAATTATGGCCGCCAGTCCTACCCCGCCCAGGACCCAGGCCTGGCTGCGGTAAGGAGCCATCAGTGAGTCCACCGAAACGCCGGTGATGACCGCTGCCACCAGCGTGTCTTCATCCAGCAACACCGGCTCAGCATTCAGCATCCATTGGGCTCCGGCCACCGACACTTCCCGCCGAAAGGCCTGAGACTCTCCCCCCAACAGGGTTTCCAGCGAGCCACCCATGCCGCCGAGCTGGTCGATCACCTGCACCGTCTCCACCTCACTTAAGGTGGTGGTTACGATGCCGCCAGACTGGTTAACCCAAATTTGCTCGGTGCCCGTGGCGTTTTTAATCTCATCGCTGAGATTGGAATCAATCCGTTTGCCCACCGCCAGGAAACCAATCAAGGTGAAGTTCTGGTCCATGGGCATCATGGCTACCTGATACAGGTCATCGCCCTGCCCCCAAATGGCGGACACCGGATTTAAGAAGTTGATTAACTCCCGCACCAAAGCGTCCTCGGACAGATCCTCCTCTGGCTTTACGGTCCTGTCGGTGCGGGCCAGCACCTGGCCTTCTGCGTCCATGACGATGGCCAGATCAAACTCGTACTCCGACTGTCGCTCCGCCAGCAGGTCGGCGATGGAACCCAGCACGTCCTGGGCCGCCGCTTCAGCCACATAGCTGGTGACGGCGGTATCGCCGGCTAGAATTTCTGCAATCAGCTCCGCTTCCCTGGCCCGCAGTCGCTCAATATCGAACTGAGTCACCGTTGATCGGGTCAAGGCCGAGTCCACCGAGGCAGAAGCCAGCTTCTGGCCCTGAACGATGCCAGTGCCAACAGCAAACAGCACCACCAGCACAATCAGGATAGCGGTCAGCCAGAAGAACTGGCTGCCCAGGGTCAGTCGAGATTTAGAATCAGTAACGGCCACGGCGCTGCCTCGTTTTGTAGGAACGGCCAAATTTATTTTTATGATTAGGCACCTGACGTTTGGTCAGCAGCAGATCCAACTCCACCGCCTCCTCGTCATCGCTGTCTATCCGCCGTGATGTGCTGGCCCGTTCGTGCCAGACAATGAGCGTGCCGGACCCCGGCGGTAAATCCGTCAGTTCAAAGTTGCCGCGGCGGTCTGGATAGACAAAATGAGGGGTGTCCAAAACCAAAATATTGGCAGTCATTTCCTGGTGCACGTTACAAAAAACCCGCACCCTGCCCGCTTCGGTGAATCGATGGGTCTTGCCATCACCCTTGGGAATCAGTCCAGAATCAAAGGCGTTATCTCCGGATACTGAAAACACGTTGTGTAAGATTGGATCGCGGTTGGGGAAGCGCACGCTGGCGCCCACCGGGATGGCTAACACCGGCGGGTCAAAGGCCTTTTTCCGCGTTCCCATCACATACTCAACATCACTGGACTCGGCCTGGTGAAGGGCGTCGGCCAGCGGCCCGGCATCGGATTGAGCATTGTCAGGGCGAAAATAAACCACCACGTTTGAGACTCCTGACAGCGCTTTGTCACCCTCCATCAGACGCACCTGCCCGTTCAAATCGGCCCCCTGAACTACGCTAGAAACAAAAAGAACTACCGTCGTTAACATTATGTGTAAGCAGGATTTTTTGGACACAAAACACACCCGAACCAGAACTGCGACCCATTAAAACCAGTTGCGACCTTAAGAGCAAGTCCGGCAGTCACATCCGCCCCAGCCAGCATCGCTGTCCCTAGCCGATATGGCGGGCTCCAAAGTGGGCCTGGGGTCGGCCTGGGGTAGGCCCGGGATTGACCC
>CAYGPO010000001.1:33270-87433 GCA_964351665.1 uncultured Gammaproteobacteria bacterium
GGATTGGCCCGGGATTGGCCTGCATTGGCCAGAGTCGGTCTCGGCCAGTGTGGGTCAGCGGCGGCCGGGGTCGGCCAGGGATAGCTGCTGCAGGATCGCAGGCTCGTCGAAGTAGATCTCCTGATAGCGGGAAAATTGATCCGGGGGTAACCGAAAGCCCGCATCAGCCAGCACTGCGCCGGTGGCGCTGGCATTGCTCAGGGTCAATTCAAAGGCTGTCAGGCCCAGGGCATTGGTGGCATCAAGTCTGGCACCAGCTGCCAGCAGCCGCGCAACCGTCGCAGGGTCACATTCTGCTGCCGCCAGCATCAACGGCGTGTTGCCCCGCTGATCAGCATGATTGACCTGAGCCCCGGCATCCAGCAGCAAATCCAGCGCTAAAAGCACACCCTCAGAGGCTTTGCCATAGCGACAGGCATCGCCAAAAAACAGCAGATGCAGCGGCCGGGTATCACGCCGGTCAAGAACCCCATCAGCCAGCAGACCCGCATCAAGCAGGCGGCCAACCGCCAACCCGTCGCCAACCCATAGCGCTTCCAGCCAGGCTTCACTGAGCTTAGAGGGCGTCGTGTCGCGCACCTCAGCCGAATCTGCCTGGTGGGCGGGGGGTGCTTGAGCCGACGACCGCCAACTGAGGTAAATCAGGCCGCAAAGTCCCACCAACAGCCCAAGGTAGCGAAGGCTTTTACCGTCCAACCAAGGTCGATGATCAGGGGATACAGATTTCATCCATGCAAGCAATTAGCGGTGGCGACGACTCATGTTAGCAGGAGGTACACAGGCAAAAAATCGGCGCCATAGGCCTGAGTTGGCCTGAGTTGGCCCAGTTGGGCCTGGGTTGGCCCAGATAGACCTGGGCTGGCCTGGGAAAGCGCGGGTTGACTACTTGATCTTTTTCTCGATTTCGTGCCATAGGGCATACAGCGCCTGGCCGCCGACGTCACTGAAGGCAAAATCGCCAACTGGCGCCTGGCGCAGGCCCATCTGTTCAATGTTTGTGGCATAGGGAATATGGGTTTTCAAGAGCTTTTTCAGCGCTTTCGGCGGCTGTTCCAGCCATTCCCTGTGCAGCCGCTTGCGTCGGTCCACCATGGAAAAGTACGGCAGCAGTGGGGTATCCGGCCGACCCGCCGTATCCATGAAATCCCGCACCTGGGTATAGGCGCGTAGCGATAACGGGGTGGGAATCACCGGCATGATGACCGCGTCACAGGCGTGGAAGATTTGTTCGGTCAGCCGCGACAGACTGGGGGGGCAATCCAGCACCAGAAGGTCGTAGTTCTCAGCCAGGGGCGCGGCCAGGCGCTTGAGCAGCATGCGCTTGAGTCCCAATTCTGACAAAAGCACGTCAGCATTGCGGTTGGAAAAAGCCGAGCCAATCACATCCAGATTTTCATAAGGCGAGTGTTTCAGCACTTTGCTGATAGGCGCTTTTTGGGACCAGATTTTTTCCATCCCTGGCTGGCGATCCCGTTCTCCCAGCAAATACCAGCTGGCGGCCCCCTGGGCATCCAGATCCCAAAGCACCGTGGAATAGCCGTCCATAGTGGCGTAGTACGCCGTGTTGACCGCGCCGGCAGTTTTGCCAACACCACCTTTAAGATTGAAAAAAGCGATGGTTTTCATGCGCCTATAATAATCCATTGAGGCTGCTTATGCATACCGGGGGCTTGTGGCTGCCCCACGCCGGTGAACCGTAGCGGCTTTGGGTGACCGTTTCGGGGCGCCGATGGCCGCTTGGATGCGCGAATTTTTGCTGTCACACTTAAACCCAATGCGCTCTTTGCCCATCAGACTTTATAGACAGTTTACGGATACCGGGAACCATGAATCTGATCCGTTTTAGCAAAAGCCCACGATCCGGGCCTCTAATTACGATGATGCTTGGACTATGTCTAGCCGGAAGCGTCATGCCCCTGGCAAACGCCAAGGTGTTGCAGGAAGTCACCGAGACTTACACCCTGGACGAATCCGGCAGTATCAGCCTGGATAACGTCAACGGAGATATCGAGATCCAGGCCTGGGACAAGCCCACAGTCCGCCTCACCTATCGAATCAGCGGCAAATCCGACAGCACCCTGGAACGTATTAAGGTCAAGGTCAAAGCCGACAGCAGTCATCTTCGAATCAATACCGTGCACTCTAAGTCCAACAGCTGGTGGGGCTCCAGTAATGGCGGCTCCGTGTCCTACGAACTGAAAGTACCTGCCGGAGCAAGGCTTCGCAGCGTTGAGACCGTCAACGGATCTGTGGAGATCAAAGGCGTTAGCGGTGAGGTGGACGCGGAAACCGTCAACGGCAGCATTAAGGTGTCGGGCATTCGTGCAGACGCCAAGCTGTCGACGGTCAATGGCCGGGTTGAGGCTCAGCTCGACCGGCTGGATTCAGACCAGCGGGTCTCGCTGGAGTCGGTCAACGGCCAGATAGAGGTGTATTTACCCGATGGGGCTGATGTGGAGATTCGGGCCGAAACCGTCCATGGATCGCTACGCAATGATTTTGGACTGCCGGTGGAAAAAGGCATGGTTGGGCGAGATCTTCGGGGCCGACTGGGCTCCGGCGGCGGCCGCTTGAGCCTGGATACCGTCAATGGATCCATCAACATTCGGCGAAACTAAGGGCCTGAAGTGACCTGAAAACGAAGTCCCGGGCTGCTGTTGAACGTTGTCACTGTGGCTGGGAGCATGGGCGAAACGATGTCGATTGTACCTGGCCTACTGAACGTGCACCGAGCTTTGCTGGGGATAGCTGTTGATCTGTCCAGCATGTGGGTGTTTGGTCGGCCCGGACCCGGGCCGACTTAACCTCGTCAGCGGCCGTCGCCACCGCAGCTGACGCAGGCCCCGCCCCGACCCGCTTGCCGTGACATAGCGTTTTGGGTGCGAATCGTCTCGCCTTCCCACTCTGCTTTGGTGCGGCAGGTTTTCACCACGCGATTAGAACCGATGGGCTTTTCCCGTTTGCATACCAGCCGGGAACGGCTCTTCGACTCTTCGGCGCTGGCCACAGCCTCGGTCTGGGGCTCAGACGCGCTGGCCACAGCCTCGGTCTGGGGCTCAGACGCGCCGGCCGCTGCCGCCGTCGTATCGGGTGCGGCCGGTGTCATGTCAGCTCCGCCGCTACTGGCACAACCGGCAAGGAATGTGGCGCAAATAAGCGCCAGCACGGGCATTTTCATCACTGTTCTCCTCAAATGAGCAATTTTTACGAAAGAATTCGTATGCTGTATTACTCGCCAGGCCCTGTCAACGATCTGCTATTCTTTGGTCCATGCTTTGGCCAATAACAGCGACCATTTAGTTGATGCGCAGGCGTCAAATGATCACCGGCTGTGCCGCTGGACTGACCAGTCTGGCGGTTTCCCCCAGCCATGGGATGATCACGCGCAGCGCCGGCCCTGCCGGCCTGATTCTGCCAGTGATCGGCATGGGCACCTGGCAGACCTTCGACGTGGCGCCCAACGATCCTTCCCTGGCCCAACTCAGGCAGGTTCTATCGCGATTTTGCGACGGCGGCGGAAAACTGGTGGATACCAGCCCAATGTATGGTCGCTCTGAAGCCATGCTGGGAAGCATCGCCCGTCAGCTGAACGTTTCTGATCAGCTGTTTTTTGCCACCAAAGTCTGGACCGAAGGTCGGGAACAGGGCCAGAGACAAATGGACACCTCGGCCAAATTACTGCACCGACAAACCATCGATTTAATGCAGGTACACAATCTGCTCGACCTGAAAACCCACCTGGCAACGATCCGCGAACGGCAGCAGCAGGGGCGCATCGGCTTTGTCGGAGTCACCCACTATCAGGCCAGCGCCCATCAGCAGCTGGCCGAGGTGATTGCCACCGAGAAGCTGGACTTTGTCCAGATCAATTACTCGGTAACTAATCCTGCCGCCCAGGAAACCGTCCTGCCGGTGGCCGCTGAGCACAATGTGGCGGTGATCGTAAACCGGCCCTTTGAGGGCGGCGCAGTTTTTCGCCGGCTGGCCGATCAACTGCTGCCTCCCTGGGCCGAGGAATATGACTGCGTCAGCTGGCCGGAGCTAATGCTGAAATTTGTGCTGGGCCATCCTGCGGTTACCGTGGCCATACCCGCCACCTCAAATCCGGATCATATGTCCCAGAATCTGCGAGCAGGCAGGGGCGAAGCAATCGTTGGACGTCGCCGTGACCAGCTGGGCCAGCGTCTATTAAACGCCATTAACGGATGAGCCGCCTGCCGGAACCTGCTGCCCTGGCAAACATCACTACGGATAAGGAAAGCCCATGCAACTGGAATTTTTTGGAGCAGCCGGAGAAGTCACCGGTTCCTGCCATATTCTTCGCTCTGGCGGCAAACAGATCTTGCTTGACTGCGGACTGATCCAGGGCGGCAAGAAAAACAACCTGCGTAACCACGACCCGTTTCCGTTTAACCCAGCGCAAATTGACGCAGTGGTCTTAAGCCACGCCCATATCGACCACTGTGGGCGACTACCACTGCTGGTAAAACGCGGATTCTCCGGGCCTATCTATGCCCAGAACGCCAGCTGCGATCTAGCCAAAATTCTGTTGGCTGACAGCGCTTTTCTGCAGGAAATGGAAGCTGAGCGGCAAAACCGAAAACGTCGTCGCGCCGGCAAAGCTCTCCTGCAACCCCTGTATACAGAAGCTGACGCTAAAAAGACCCTTCCGCTGCTGACGGGCCAACCCTATGCCCAGTGGTTTGAGCCGGTGGCGGGCCTGCGGGCGCGGTACCTGGACGCCGGCCACATTATGGGCTCAGCGGTGGTGGAAATTGAGGCAGAAACAGAAAAGGGTACACGTCGACTGGTATTCAGCGGCGATCTAGGCCAATACGACACCCCAATTTTGCGCGACCCGGTATCCCCGGAGTCAGCGGACATGGTGCTGATGGAGTCCACCTACGGCAACCGACACCACCGAGACCGCAGCAATACGGTAAAAGAGATAGGCGAGGTCATTGCCGCTGCCAAAGCTGGCAAAGGCAATATTCTGATCCCGGCCTTTGCGGTGGGTCGCTCCCAGGAGGTCCTTTATCAGCTGGGCATGAACTACGAACAGTGGGGCATAGACCGCTGGCAGGTCTTTCTCGACAGCCCCCTGGCCATTAAGGCCAGCGATATCTACTGGAACTACCCCAATCTCTACGACGAAGACGCGCAGGCCTTGAGCAAACTGAACAAGATGCCGCCGTTGCCTAACCTTCAGCTGTCCAGCAGTCGGGAACAATCTGAGGCCATTAACCAAATCGAAAGCGGCGCTATCATCATCGCCGGCAGCGGTATGTGCACCGGCGGCCGAATCATGCACCACCTCAAGCACAATCTTTGGCGCCCCCAATCCCACGTGGTGTTTGTGGGCTACCAGGCGCCGGGATCCACCGGCCGAAAAATCGTCGACGGCAATGAGTTTGTGAAAATCCACGGCCAGCCAGTGCAGGTCAAAGCCAATATTCACACCGTTGGCGGGCTGTCGGCCCACGCCGACCAGGGAGATTTGCTGCGCTGGTACAAGGGAATTGGCAACACTCCACCGGTGTATCTGGTGCATGGTGAGGTGGAACCGGGAGAGGACTTTTCACGGGAACTCAAAAAACAAACCGGTATCCGTGCTCGGATTTCCGAACCCGGCCTGATCATAGAAATATAGCTAAAGCGCCAGCCGCATCTGATCCCCAGCCAGGGGCGGCACGCTGAATTGGGAGGTATCCAACTGGGTATCCCGGCAGGACAGTCCGCAACGCTTTTTCGCCTGGGTAAATCGTTGCGCAAACAGATCGGCAAAAGGGCCTTGCCCTCGCATTCTTTTACCAAAGCCACCCTGATAAACCGCTCCGTCGTGACACTGGCGCAGCAGGTTCATCACCGCCAGGCGACGATTGGGGTAGTGTTCACTCAACCATTGAGCAAACAGCGACTCCAGTTCCCCGGGCAGCCTAAGCAGAATGTAGCTGGCTGACACCGCGCCGGCATCCCGGGCCGCGGCAAGGATGTCTTCCATCTCGTGCTCGGTAATTTTGGGTATCACCGGCGCCACCATCACGTTAACCGGTATGCCGGCGGCGGTCAGTTCTTTGATCACGCTCAGGCGGACCTGGGCAGACGCGGTTCTGGGCTCAAGCCGGCGTTTGGTTTCTGCACACAGGGAAGTCACGCTGACTGACACCTGGGCCAGCCGCCGACGTGCCATGTCGGCCAGCAGCGCCTTGTCTCGAAGGATCAGGCTACTTTTGGTAATGACGCTTACGGGCTGAGAAAACCGGTTCATCACCTTCAGCAGCTGTCGAGTAATACCCATGCGTCGCTCGGCGGGCTGGTAGGCGTCGGTGTTGGCGCCCATAGCAATGACCTCACAGCGATAGGACGGTGACCGCAGCTCCTGCTCAAGACGCTGAGGCGCCTGGGGTTTGGCGAAAATCTGGGTTTCAAAGTCCAGCCCCGGTGACAGGCCCAGGTAGGCGTGCCCTGGCCGGGCATAGCAGTAAATACAGCCATGTTCACAGCCTCGGTAAGGGTTCACCGACAAATTAAATGGGATATCCGGAGATTGATTTCGGCTAATAACTTTGCGGCTAGCCTCAGTGCGAACCCGAGTCGCCAGGCGCCGGGGACCAGGCTCATGGCTTAAGTCAAACCCTGAGTCCGGATTTCGATCATAAAGATGGACGTTAAAGCGTCCCTGGGGGTTGGATACTGCGCCACGTCCTTTCATGGCAGACACTATACTGTATTTTTGTACAGTATACATCCATACAGCGCTAATTTTTTACCTGGGCTTTCCAAATCAATGGCTTAGCCCAGGTTTTTTCCTTATTGCTTAAGGGTGAAACCAGACAGGTTGCTGGCGGCAGCCAGCAAAACGTCGGGATGCAGGCGAACTTTGTAGTCAGGATTGACGTAGCTGAATTTGATGATTCCATCGGTATCAACAATAAACACTGCCGGTGCGGGCAGCTGGTGATGATCAAAACCGGACTTTTTCTCAAGGTCCACGGAATACTCCTGATAGCGCTTGAAGGTTTCCTCATCCACCTTGAAAGCAATACCAAAGGCTTCAGCAAGCTTGGAGTCCGCATCTGAGGCAAGCTGGTAGCGGGGCTGATCGGCTTCATCAGCCAATGCCTCAGCCAGCAGTTCAACCCGGTCAGGGCTGATGAAGACCACGTCCTGATCAAGGGCAATCAGCTCATCTTCGATTTCCCGCAGCTTCGACCAATACAGGTTGCAGAATGGGCACCAGCCGCCGCGATAAAAAATCAGCACCGCTGGTCGCTGCATATTGGCCGGATCCAGACTGAAGTTTTCACCAGTGGCGGTTTTGATGCTGAAGGCCGGAGCGGTTAGCCCGGGCAACAGCGGTCTCACGTCCGCCGCGTCGGAAGGCACTTGTGCCACAGCGACGTTCAGGGCAACGGTCAGGTACATAGCTAGCGCCATGGCAGTGGTGCCAAACAGGGTTTTTCGAATCATCGCAGGTTCCGTGAAATTGAGCGTTTGGTGAAAGCCGCCTAAGGCGGTTGATAAGTCTGCCTACAGGAGACCTGATGGATGGAAGTTTTATTGCGTCAGAAAAACCACGGCTTGGGTGTGGCTGCGGGAGAGAGCCTCAGCGTAGTGCTTTTCCACCGGATGACGCCGTACTTTAAGAGTGGGTGTCAGCAAACCGTTGCCGGTATCCCAGGCCTCCGATACCACCAGTAAATGAGCAATTTTTTCGTGGTTTTCCAGCCCGGCGTTGACCTCAACCCGAGTGGCGTCCAGGCTCTGAGCCAGGACATCCCGGGACAGCGCGCGGGCTGCCTCTGACAGCACCACCAGGGCCACCGGCTGGGTTAAACCCGAACCCACCAGACAGACCAACTCAATATGGGGATTTCGACCCAGCCGACTCTCTATAGGCGCCGGCGCCACATATTTTCCTTTGGCGGTCTTAAAAATGTCTTTTACCCGGCCGGTTATACGGACATAGCCATCAGCATCAATCTCAGCCCGGTCGCCGGTCAGGAAAAACCCGTCTTCGGTAAAACTCTCGGCGGTTTTTTCCGGCGCGTTATAATATGAGGTCATCAGGGTTTCGGTCTTTATCTGAAGCTCACCCATCTCGCTGAGCCGCAGCTGGGTGCCAGCGCAGGCCTTACCGATGGTGCCACGACGAATCTCACCGCCCATGGGCAGCAGGGTGCCGTAGGCGAAGGTTTCCGTCATTCCCCAGCCCTCGGACAACGGCATATCCAGGGCTTCCCACCAATCCAACAAGGCTGCTGAAATTGGCGCTGAGCCGCTCATGAACCAGCGCGAGTCAGCCAATCCCATTTGGCGACGAATACGCTTTTTGACCAGCCTGCTTAGCAGCGGGATCTTCAGCAGCAGGGCCAACCGCTGAGCCGGAATTTTGGCCAGTATCTGCAGCTGAAAGATCTTCCAAAGACGCGGCACAGAGCCGAAAAACGTTGGCTGGCACTCGTTCAACGCGTCGCTAAAACGATCCACTGAATGCACAAACCAAAGCTGTGGCTGATACACCATTGAGGTGGCTTCCACATAAGCACGCTCGGTGCAGTGTGCCAGCGGAAGATAGGACAGCAAGCGGTCTGAGGCGCTTACCTTGAGAGCCCGCCCCAGCTGTTCGCCGGCGAACATGAAGCTGCGGTAGGTATGCACAGCGCCTTTTGGCTTACCGGTGCTGCCCGAGGTGTAGAGCAGCGTCATCACCTCATCTGGGTCCGGTTCGAAGCTCTCCTTCATCGGCTGATGGCGCTGCAGCAGATCCTGCCACTGGTGCTGGCAACTGAGGGTTGGGTAAGGCATTGCAATGCGCAGGATCTGAGAACCCAGGCCCCGCTCCTGCTCCTGCGGGTGATCAAGCTTACCGACAAATACGGCCCTGGCGCCGGAGTCTTCCAGGGTGTGACGGGTGGTGTCTTCGCTGGCCGAAGAGTAAATGGGCACCGACACATAGCCCCCCACCATCAGGGCCAGGTCGGCAATAATCCACTCGGCACAGTTGCGGGAAAATATGGCCACCCGATCGCCGGGCTCAAGGCCCATGGCCCGCAGTGCACTGGCCAATCGGCGCGCCTGATCGGCACAGTCGCCCCAGGTGAATACCCGAGTCTCCTGCTCACCAGGCTGATGCAGATAGGGATGATCCGGGCAATGGGACTCGCGGTGATACAACCAAGCCTGCGGGGAGCTGAACGATTGGGGCACGGGCATTGATCTCCGACTAAGCCTTCTGAGCTGACAATAACGTAAACAAAACTCCTCGGGCAAACGCCGGTTATTCGGACTGCAACCGAAATACCTTGAGATTAAGTCCAACTCTCGCCAGTAAGCCTCTGTCGCTCCTGCGATTACCTGTCAAACGAGTGTTCAAAACAGGACGGAATTAGCGTATAAGAAGGGCACTGACCAAAACCCTTGGAGGGGACCATGAAATTACATCCAGTTCGGTCGACGCTGACCCGTACGACCCTGATCGCCGCTGGAATCTGGCTGGCGCTGCCTGCGCATGCTCAGGACCCAATGTTGGAAGAAATTGTGGTAACCGCGCAAAAGCGCGAGCAGAACCTGCAGGACGTGCCCATCTCGGTCAATGTGGTGACCGGGCGTAAAATGGAAGAAGTGGGCCTCAAAAAGCTGGACGACCTGCAGAACTACGTTCCCAACCTGACCATGTCGGAAACCGGCATTGGCAACAACATTTATATTCGTGGCATCGGCTCGGGCATTAACCCGGGCTTTGAACAGTCCTCTTCGATGTTTGTTGACGGCGTTCACTACGGCCGCGGTCAGCTTGCCCGCTCGCCGCTGTTTGATATGGCACGGGTTGAGGTACTGCGAGGCCCGCAAAGTATATTGTTTGGTAAAAACAGTATTGCCGGCGCCATCAGCCTGACCACCGCTCGGCCCACCGATGAATTTGAAGGGTCCGTATCCGCCCTGTATGAGCCGGATCACGGTGAGACCGAAATCAGCGCCATTATTTCCGGCGGCATCACCGACACCGTTGCCGGACGGCTGTCCATTCGCAAGCGGGATATGGACGGCTATATCGAAAACCTGACCATCGGCGGCGATGAGCCCAACCGGGATGAGTTGACCGTCCGCGGCACCCTGACCTGGGACCCAACGGACCGGCTGAGCGTGGTGGCAAAGTTCGAACGCAACGAGTTTGACGTTCGTGGCCGCCAGGTTGAGGTGGTGGGCGATACCTACGCCTTACCTGGACCCATCCCCACCAACCCGCTGGCGATTCCTTACTCTCAGTTTCTGGCCCTGGCTTTCGGTCAGGATGCGTCTGTACTGGACGTAACCCAGGATTTCCGCCGCAGCTCCAACGGAGACTTCAGCGAGAACGAGTCGGACAATTTCACCCTGTCGGTGGACTACGACTGGGGCGACTTCACCCTGTCTTCCATCACCAGCTACGTGCAGTATGAGTTCAGCGAGCTGTGCGATTGCGACTTCAGCGGCGCCAACGTCATTCTGGCCCCGCTGCAGGAAGACTATGACCAGTTCTCCCAGGAACTGCGCCTGACCTCTCCCGGCGGCGAGACCGTGGACTGGATTGTCGGCGCCTTCTTCCAAACCAACGACCAGTCTTCCCCGGATGCCACCGGCGTACCCGGTAACAGCATCCTGGGCCCGGTGGTTGACTCGCTGGTTGCGCCGGGTGCCGGCGGCCTGTTTGTCAACAGCGCAGCGGCAAGACAGTTCACCCAGGAAACTGACTCCATCGCCATTTTCGGTCAGGCGACCTGGAATGTTTCAGATACGTTCCGATTGAGCCTGGGTTTGCGCTACACCGATGAAACCAAGGAGGCGACCCGTAACATCGTACTGTCTGATTTCGCCACCGGCGCACCCATTAACCCGGCCACCGAACCCCTGCGCTTTGGCACCGCAGCTGCCGTTTACGCCAACCTGTTTGGTATTCAGGTGCTGGGCCACGACCTGCGCGGGGAGCGAGATGACAGCTCAACGGACTTCTCCCTCAACGCCCAGTGGGACGCCACCGACGACACCATGCTGTATGCCTCCTTCGCCACGGGCTTTAAGGCCGGCGGTTTTGACACCCGTTCGAACTCTATCCCCGGAGCATCAGCCCTTGGCGTCGCAGGTATCTTCGCTCCAGGAACCCTGCCCGACGGCACCTTTGAGTTTGAAGATGAGCAGGCGGATTCGCTGGAAATTGGTGCCAAGATGCGTCTGGCCGGCGGTGCTGCTGAGCTGAACGCGGCGGCATTTTTCACCAGCTACGAAGATCTGCAGATCAGCATTTTCGACGGCACCCTGGGCTTTAACGTGGGTAACGCCGCTGAAGCGGATATTAAAGGTCTGGAGCTGGATGGCCGCTGGCAGCTAACCGATTCCATCGGCCTGTATGGCGCGCTGGCCTTCACCGACTTTGAGTTTAAAAACTTCCAGAACGGCCAGTGTTTCTTTGGCGAACCCGATCCGGAAGGCGACCGACTATGCGACCGAACCGGTGAAACCAACCAGTACGTGGCCGACTACTCAGGCTCCGTGGGTGTGGAATACGCCACCAGCATCAGCAGCGGGCTGGCGTTTCGCAGCAATCTGGACGTGAACTTCACCGACGAGTTTTTCACCGCCCAGAACAACGACCCCCTGGCGGTGCAGGATGCTTATGCCAAGGTTAATCTGCGCCTCGCTCTCAGCAACGCGGCGGACACCTGGGAACTGGCCCTGTTGGCCAGAAACCTCAACGATGAGGACGTGATTCGTTATTCAAACCCGGTGCCTCTGTCCGGTACCTTTGGCTCCAACAGCCAATACTCGTTTGTTGAGCGGCCCCGTTCCATTGCACTACAGGCCAGCTGGCGCTTCTGATCGCACTGTCAGCATGACAATCTCTACCCCGGCGGTTTCGCCGCCGGGGCATTGTCAGTAAACTTCTACGGGTGTCCCACCCAACCTTTTCGTCTCACTGGGCTACGGTCCTGACCATGACCGGCATGGCCATTGGTCTTGGCAACGTCTGGCGATTTCCCTACATGATGGGTCAGAACGGCGGTTCGGCCTTCCTGCTGATGTATCTGCTGCTCATGGTGCTGTTTGCCGTGCCAGCCCTGTGCGCCGAATGGGGCCTGGGTAGAGCCACTGGTAAAGGCCCCATTGGCGCCCTGGCCATCGCCTTCGGCAACACCCCAGGCAGCATCGTTGGCGTGATCTTGCTGTGCTCCATGTTGATCACCGTTAGCTATTACGCTCTGGTAATCGGCAATGTTGCTTACAGCACCTGGTTTGCCTTTGCCCAGGGATTCAGCGAACAGACCTTGGCCAGCTATGAGGGCGGCCTGGCCAGCCACAGCACTCAGCTAAGCTTTGCCGTACTGGTTGTGGTGGCGTCCCTGCTGATCGTCAGCCGGGGGCTTCAGCGGGGCGTGGAACTGGCCAACATCGTGCTGGTGCCAGCCTTTGGACTGGCCGCGCTTTATACCATTTTTGTGGTGTTTCGGATTGAAGGCGCTCTACCCAGGATGCAGGAATTTCTGACTCCGGATTTTAGTCGATTAACCCTGGATGTGGCCTTTGCTGCCCTGGGCCAGACCTGCTTCTCGGTTGGCCTCAGCGGCACCATTGGTGTGGTTTTGGGCAGCTACATGCGCCGGCATCAAAGCCTGCTGGGCACGGCCCTCACCACCAGCGCTCTGGACGTCACTGCGGCGCTGCTGGCGAGCCTGTTTATTGTGCCCGTGGTGTTGCTCTACGGCCTGAATATGGCCGCAGGGCCGAGCCTGTTGTTTGAGACCATGCCCAAACTGTTCAGCCTGATTCCCGGCGGCCAAGTTCTGGCCGGGGTGTTTCTTACCTCGTGGGTGTCGGTGGCCCTATTGACGGTAGTAGCTACGCTGGAGGCGCTGGCCACGGGATTTTCCGAGCTGGGCATTTTTCGGCCACATCAGCGCTGGCTTAGTGCCGCCTGTGCAGGGGCCATGGTGATCATCATGACCCCCATTGCCTTTCATCCTCAGTGGCTGGGAACCCTGGACACCATCTTTGGCTCTGCCATGTTCATCCTTGGCGCGCTGATTGCCATCACCGCCATGGGCTGGGGATTGGGCAAAGCAGCCACCGGGGCCGTGCTGGGTGACGCCAAGGGTGTGCAACTGTTGGTGCTGTGGATCCGCTGGGTGATTCCCCCAGCGGTGGTATTAATTCTGGCCGGATTTATCTATTCCACGCTGACAGGCAGTCACTAAGTCTTGGGCAACCGCCGACTAGACCAAACAAGGCCTCATCAATCTTGGACGCCGGGCTAGCCGTTTTCTGTGGCGAGGCTCAATCGGGTGATCGGGGCCCAGTCATTTCAGGTCGATGGGCCCGAGCAGAATCGAGCAAGTCGATTGCCAGTGGACTTCAGCAGATCAGCTTGGATCCTGGTCTGGATCTGGGGGTTGCCCTTCGCTGCTTTGATTTTTTGGCCGAATGGCCTCCTGAATAATGGCTTTGGCAGCCTGTTCAGCGTTGTCAAAGCTGCGGCCATCCAGAACACCGGCATGGCAGTGATATTTGTCGTGTCGTTTGTCTTCATGACAACCGTCTTTATTCAGCGGGTCCGCCTCATGGGCAGCCAGCGGGCCGACGGTACAAAACAGCGCAAAGGCCAGTGCGGTGGCCATCGCTGCAGAAACAGGTTTGATTGTTAGGTGTTTCATCACATGATCCAGTGAATTTCAGACTGCTAATCTAGCAAAGGCCTGGGCTGGAGAGGATACTGGCCAGATCAGCGGGCAAGGCAGGGGAGCGAACGGATTGAAGCGCCTTAAGTTATGCCTTGGGGCTTCAAATTTTCCCGTCGAACGCGACCCAGAGGCACAATGAGCAATCTGTATAGGTTCTGTTTCGGGTATTCTGTATCTGTTAATGTTTTGGCGTCGGCATAACCTAGTGCCATTGAACGAGACAGGTATGCCAACCATGAAATTCGTTAAATCCGCCCCGGCCCGAGAAAGGAAAAACACCACCATGGGTAACATCTGGCGAAGCCTGGTAAGGGCATTTTTCGCCTGGCAGCAACGCTATTATCTGGCCATCAATCTCAGACGGAAACTGATGTGGGGCTGCGCTAGTGGGCCTGGTGAGCCGCCTGCCACCCATCGATGCATCCCAGCGGACTGCTGTCATGCTTGACCATTGTGATCAAGACCGTGAGTAACACCCTGATCTATACCCTAACCGTGATGATATGGGGCAGCACCTGGCTGGCCATCAGCTATCAGCTTGGCGTTGTGCCCCTGGAAATTTCTGTGTTCTACCGCTACGGCGCCGCTGCCGTTATCCTGTTGGGCTACTGCGCTGTGACGGCCCGCCCACTGGCCTACAGTTTTGCCCAGCACCGGTTGTTTGCCGGCGTGGGACTGCTGATGTTCTGCATTAATTACCTCATGGCCTACGCGGCCCAGGAGCACGTCAGCTCCGCCGTCAACGCACTGATTTACTCATGTATCGTGTGGCTGAACATCATCAACGCCCGGCTGTTTCTGAAGGTTCGATCCAGCTGGGATGTGCTGCTGGGGGCCGCCCTGGGAATGCTGGGCATAGGCGTGCTGTTCTGGCCTTCCATTAGCCAGCTGGAAACCTCCTCAGCGCTGTTGCTGGGTGGGGGTATAAGTTTGCTGGGCGCCGTGTCTGCATCCCTGGGCAACGTCCTATCCCAGCACGCCCTGACCCGGGTTCCGGTATTGCAGCTCAATGCCTGGGGCATGGCCTATGGCGCGGTGTTTAACCTGATCATCTGCCTGGCCCTGGGACGCCAATTCATTTTCGACCCATCGCCGGCGTACATAGGTTCTCTAATCTACCTGGTTGTTGCTGGCTCCATTGCCGGGTTTTTGCTGTACCTCACCCTGGTAGGACGGCTGGGCGCCAACCGCGCCGGTTACGTGGTGGTGATGTTTCCGGTGGTAGCCACGGGCCTTGCGGTATTATTTGAAGGCCTTCAGATGAATCCCTGGCTGCTGGCCGGAATGGTTTTGGTTCTGGCGGGCAACATACTGATTTTAAAGCAGTCAAAAAAACCTTCCCCGGCCTCCTCGGCATTCTCAGGAAATGAGAAATCCGCGTGATCCAATAGCTGCGCGCTAGAGGAGAACGCTATGCAAGCTGCCAAACGAAACACCCGAGAGTATCGCCAGTCCGCCAGGGCCAGTCAGACCATCATCGGCAAGACCGTTACCCGGCTAATTACTCGGCCTGCCAATGGCGGCCGGGAACAGATGTTAGTGCTGCAGTTCAGCGATGGCAGCTGCTTTGAGTTCGTCTCGCCCGGCGCTACCCGGCAGCTCAATCGTGAAATCAATCGTGCTGCAGGCATAGAGGGTAACCGCCAACCTGGCTCTGGCCCAGGCTCTGGCCCAGGCTCTGGCCCAGGCTATGGCTCAGGCCTCCAACAGCTGTCGTTTTTTCCCCCTGACGGAAACACTAAGGCGTCTTCATCACCGGTGTTTTGAGGGCGTCACCGCTGCCTGTCTCCACTGGTCAGTCAGTTAACACTTCCACCTCTCCGACGTTTCCGTCTGCTGGCCCGATCGATAGATCGGGCCTTTTTTTGTGCCTCAGAGCATGACCTGTGGCACCCCTACTGGCTCCGATCAATATGATATCATCTAGATATTACCAGGAGAAAATCATGATTTCAGAACACCGCGTTTCCGTAGCCTCGGGGTATTTAATGCTGGCCGTACTGACAGTCTCCCAGCTGTTTGGGGTGGCAATGATTGCCATTGCCGCCAATTCTGGCAACAAAGGCCTGGTGCTGGCTGGCGTGGCTGTCAGTGCCGTCGTCTTGCTGCTCTGGTTTGGCCTTTTTATGGTGCATCCCAATCAGGCAAAAGTACTCCAGCTGTTCGGCAAATACGTGGGAACCGTCAGACAGCCGGGGCTGCGCTGGGCTAATCCTTTTTATTCAAAAAAGGCGGTATCGGTGAAAATCAGAAACTTTGAGAGCGGCAAACTGAAGGTCAATGAGTCTTCAGGCAGCCCCATCGAAATTGCTGCCGTGGTGGTTTGGCGGGTGATCGATACCGCCGAGGCGGTGTTTGAGGTGGACGACTTCGAAGAATTCGTCAACATCCAAAGTGAGGCGGCATTGCGTAACCTGGCAACCTCCTACCCCTATGAGTCCGACGATGACAACGAAACGTCTCTGCGCAGTCACCCTGGTAAGATTTCGGCCTCTCTGCGCAAGGAAATTCAGGACCGGCTGGAAAAAGCCGGTGTTGAGGTCATCGAGGCTCGCATCAGCCACCTGGCCTACTCCCCGGAAATTGCCAACGCCATGCTGCGCAGACAGCAGGCCTCGGCCATTATCGCCGCCAGGGAGCGGATTGTTGAAGGCGCGGTGGGCATGGTGGAACTGGCCCTCAGCGAATTGTCCCGACAGAAAATTGTTGAGCTGGATGAGGAGCGCAAGGCCGCCATGGTGAGTAATTTGCTGGTGGTGCTTTGCAGCGATGAAAACGCCCAGCCAGTGCTGAACACCGGCAGCCTCTACTGATGCTCTGCTCTACCATCAAGGACTGAGCCTCGCCGTGGCCAGCAAAAAAGCCTTTGCACTGCGAATTAACGACGAAATTTTCAATGCTGTGCAGCATTGGGCAGACGACGACCTGCGATCCATCAACGGCCAGATTGAATACCTGTTGCGAGCCGCCCTGCGGGAACATGGGCGCTTGAAGGACAGGGATTCAACAACTGACGAAACCGCCAACGGCGAATGAACCGTGGGGGCCGAGCCTACGGCCCAGCCCCCACTGATTGCTTAGCGTTTGTCTACTGACGATGGTTTGCAAACCCCTATCCAGCTCTATGCCGAATCCCTGGCAGCAACCTGGCGTCAGTGTCTTGCCTGCCTTCGTGAGTGGAGTAGTAATGGGCCTACTGACGTCCCGCAGCCAAGGCAGCGATGCGTTCTTCCAGGGGCGGGTGAGTCATCATCAGCCGCTGAAAGCCTTTGGTGGTGTTGCCGCTGATGCCAAAGGCTTCCACGGAATCGGGCAATGAGCTGTGTCCGTAGGTTTGCCCCAGGCGTTTGAGTGCGCCAATCATTTTATCCGTGCCAGCGAGCTGGGCACCGCCCTGATCGGCGCGGAACTCTCGTCGGCGGGAAAACCAGGCGGCGATCATACTGGCAAACAAGCCAAGCACTACCTGGGCCAGCATCACCACCAGGAAATACCCCATGCCGCCGCCCCGTTCATTGCGGAACACCACACGATCGACGAACATGCCGACAATCCGGGCAAAGAAGATCACGAAGGTATTAAGGACGCCCTGCAGCAAACCCATGGTAACCATATCGCCGTTGGCCACGTGGGCGACCTCATGCCCAAGCACCGCCTCCACTTCATCAGCGCTCATGGCGCTAAGCAGCCCGGTGCTGACCGCCACCAGGGCGTCGTTTTTGTTCATTCCCGTGGCAAAGGCATTCATTTCCGGCGCGTCATAGATGGCCACGTCCGGCATTCCAATACCGGCCTGCTCGGCCTGACGTTTCACCGTCGCCAGCAGCCAGGCCTCGGTATCATTGGCAGGCTCTTTGATGACGTGGGCGCCAGTGCTGCGCAGAGCCATCCATTTGGAAATAGCCAGGGAAACAAAGGAACCTGCCATGCCGAACACCGCCGAGAAAATCAGCAGGCCGGTCAGATTGATGCCACTACCGCTGCGGGCCAGAGCATCTTCTACGCCAAATACCTTAAGCACGATGGTTGCCAGGGCAATCACCGCCATATTGGTGGCCAGGAAAAGAAAAATTCGGTTCATAATGTTGTCCTAATGTGCCGTCAGATAAATCCGGGCGCGCTGGCGCGCTGACGGAGATTGCTCTTTCCAACACATGATTTGGGTTGCTTTGATGAATGAATCAAGTCCTGCCAGCCCACTAGTGGGCACGACAACAATATGATCTCCCAGACTCTGCGCGGGGCGAGTTTTGCTTTCAGCGGCTTTCGTTGGCTGACCCGTTCCGGCCTGCGCCGATATCTTATGGCGCCGCTGATGGTGAATCTGGCGGTATTTGCAGCGGCGATTGCTTACTCGATGACGTCCCTCAGCGGCTGGCTGGAAACCCTGCTGCCTGAGTCTCTGGGCTGGCTGTGGTGGATTGCCATACCGCTGGCGGCTTTGGTGGTGCTGGTGGTGGTGTTTTTCACCTTCACCTTAGTGGCTAACCTGCTGGCTTCTCCCTTCAATGACCGGCTGGCGGAAAAGGTCGCCGACCGCCTGGGCCACCGTATTGATGAGTCCCAGCGTTCCGGCGCCTGGGCCGGGCAGATCATCAAGGCGCTGCTGAACGAGCTGAGGAAGTGGTGCTATTTCGGCTTACTGGCCCTGCTAGCTCTCGCCTGCTGGCTGTTTCCACCCACCACCCTGCTGGCCCCTTTTGTTTGGATAGTGGTCGGGGTATGGATCTTTGCCTTTGAATACCTGGACTACCCCCTGGGCAATGCCGGATTAGGCTTTACCGGCAAGCACGCCTGGATCAAACGCTATCGCTGGCATGCCCTGGGCTTCGGCGCCACTCTGACAGTAATGAGCATGATTCCCATCATCAACTTTGCCGTGATGCCAGCGGCGGTTTGCGGCGCCACCGAGCTATGGGTTTTCTGTGAGCGGCGAGAAACAGGCCAGAACGTTGGCTAAACCGCCAGGCTACGTGGGTCGTTTTGCGCCCTCCCCCACCGGCAGGCTGCATATGGGCTCCCTGATAGCCGCCGTGGCCAGCTATGCCCAAGCCCGCTCCCTCGGAGGCCGGTGGCTGCTGAGAATGGAGGACATCGATCCGCCCAGAGAGCGACCCGGAGCTGCCAAGGCCATAGAACACGACCTTATTCGGTTCGGCCTGCACAGTGATAAGCCCACCCTTTACCAAAGCGGTCGCAGTGCGGTCTACCGGCAAGCCCTGCAGCGACTGATTGACAGCGGCCACGCCTTTGCCTGCGGCTGTAGTCGGCGCCATCTGGGGCATGGCCCTATTTACCCCAATACCTGCAGCGGCGGCATGCCAGGCGATCGTACCCAGCGCACCTGGCGGATCAGAACCTGTGGACAGTTTGGCTTCGTTGACCAGGTTCAAGGGCCTTTCAGCCAGAACCTGGCCGTTGATGTGGGGGCCTTCATCGCATGGCGGGCGGACAATCTGCCAGCCTACCAGCTGGCCGTAGTTGTAGACGACGAAGATCAGGGTATTACCGAGGTTGTCAGGGGCTGCGATCTGCTGGATTCAACGCCCCGGCAGATTTATCTGCAGCGACTGCTGGGGCTGTCCACGCCCCGCTACCTGCACCTGCCCGTTGCCCTCAATCAGCAGGGTAGTAAGCTCAGCAAACAAACCGGGGCCCGGGCCATAGACCCCCAACAGCCTATTCCAGCCCTGCTGGCAGCGTGGGAGTTTCTCGGCCAATCAAAACCGCCCAAAGAGGCCTGCCGGTCCACCCAGGAATTTTGGTGCTGGGCCCCGGCCCGCTGGTCTGTCAGAAAGGTGCCGACGGTGTCCGAAATACCTATCAACCCGGTATGATGGGACTTGAACTATCTCAAGAGCAGCGCCTCAATGACCGACATCAATCGACAGTGGATCATGACCTCAAGACCTGAAGGCATGGTCTCGGAAGCAAACTTCTCCTGGCAGCAAACCCCCATCCCTCAGCCCGCTGAAGGTGAGTTCCTGGCTAAAAATATCTACCTGTCTTTTGATCCTGCCATGCGGATTTGGATGAATGAACGAGATAGCTATTTGCCGGCGATCAAAATCGGCGAGGTGATGCGCTGCGGTTCGGTGGCCCAGGTCGTAGAGTCCAGACACCCGGATTTTGCCGTGGGCGATCTACTCAACGGCGGCTTCGGCTGGCAGGACTATGCCATCAGCGATGGCCAGGGCCTGATCCCACCGCGGAAAATCCCTGCCGGCATCGATCCTGCCATGACCTTAAGCGTGCTGGGCATGACCGGCATGACCGCCTACTTTGGCCTGCTGGATGTGGGCGCCTTGAAAGCCGGTGATACGGTATTGGTGTCCGGCGCAGCCGGCGCCACGGGCTCAGTGGCTAGCCAAATTGCACGGATTAAGGGTTGTCACGTGGTTGGCATTGCCGGCGGCGAAGAAAAGTGCGCCTGGCTGCGGGACGTCGCGGGCCTGGACGGTGTCATCGACTACAAATCAGACAAGCTGCCCCGGGCGATCCACCAACACTTTCCCAAAGGCATTGATGTTTATTTCGATAACGTGGGCGCTGAAACCCTGGACGCCGCCCTGGGCCAGCTGGCACAGAACGGCCGAGTCGTGCTCTGCGGCGCCATCTCGGGCTACAACAACCCGGAGGGTGCAGCCCTCAAGAATTACTCTAACCTGATTATTCAGCGCGGACGGATGCAGGGCTTTATCATTCTTGATTACGCGCAGCAGTACGGAGTTGCCCTGAAGGATCTGTCCCAATGGCTGGCCAGCGGCGAACTGAAATTCCGGGTCGATATGCAAGAAGGCCTGGAAAACGCCCCGGCCACCTTCCAGCGTATCTTTACCGGTGCCAACAAAGGCAAGCAGTTACTGAAGGTTGCCGATCCGGTTTAACTACAGCCCGGAGTTTTGCTAGATGGTTAGCCTGTCTAACCAGACCCTTGCAGCACTATGCCGGCGCCGAACTCGACTCCGTTTCGGGTTGGGCGCCGCTGGCTGGAGGCTTGGATTGGACCATCGGCTTGATGTCTTCCAGAATATGACACAGCACCGGAATCAAAAACAGCGTGATCACCGTGGCAAAGACGATGCCAAAGGCCAGGGATGTGGCCATGGGAATTAGCAGCGCGGCGTGAAAGCTCTTTTCGAAAAAGACAATGGGTGCCAGGCCCAAAAAGGTGGTGAGAGAAGTCAGCAGGATGGGCCGAAAACGCCGTTCGCCTGCGGCCATGAGGGCGTCGGCCAGGGGCATGCCTTGAAGGCGACAGCGGTTGATGTAATCCACCAGGATTAGGCTGTCGTTAACCACCACCCCCGCCAAGGCGACGATGCCAAAGGCCGACACGAAGCTCAGCGGCAAGCCGACGACCCAATGGCCCACCACCGCGCCAATCATGCCAAAGGGGATAACCGACATGATCAACAACGGCTGACTGTAAGATCGCAACGGTATCGCCATCAGTGCATAGATCAAAAAAAGCGATGCAATAAAGCCCTTAAGCAAACTGGAAGCCAGCCGTCCGATTTCCCTGGCGCCCCCTGATTTCACTACCTGTATGCCCGGATAGCGACTTAGCAATTGGGGCAAATATTGCTCATCAAGCTCGGTCTCAATGGGGCCGGGTTCAGCCAGGGTTTCATTAATTTCACCGGTAACGCTGACCGACCTTTGCCGATCAAAGCGGGTAATTCTGACCGGGCCCCTGGCCACCGTGGCCTCGGCCACGGTGCTAAAGGGCACCGCATCCCCTGAGCTGGTACGCACCCGCATCTGTTCAAGGTATCCCACGGAATTGCGCTGTTGCTTCGGGTAGCGCAGCATGACTCGGATTTCGTCCTGACCGCGCTGGATTCGCTGCACCTCTTCGCCAAAAAACCCCTGCCGGACCTGACGCGCCAAATCCTGCAGGGTCAAGCCCAGGATTTCCGCCTCTGGCTTAAGTGTCAGCTGGATTTCCCGGCCGCCGGATTCAAAGGAATTACGCACATCGTAGGTTGCGCTGTAGCTTAAGATTTTTTGTTCCAGTTCTGCCGCAGCCCGGGACAGCAAATCTTGATCTGGACCCACCAGTTGAAAGGACAGGTCGCCGCCCAGGGGCGGGCCTTCAGCGCTGCTCAAACTGAGCTGACGGGCGCCGGCGATCTCGCCCATGCGATTGCGCCAGGCATCGCTGAGTTCATTTAGCAAAGATCCTTCTGGACGCTTCTTAAGTTCAACAATCACCCGCCCAGACAGGGCACTGTCAGCGAAAGAAAAGGCTGTACCCACAATGCCATCCGGGGGCAAACCATAGGCTTTGGCCAGCTCCCGCTCGGCAGCCGCCAACTCCCGGGTTACGTAATCCATCACCTCATGCAGTCGCTGCTCCGAGGTGCCTTCACTCATCACCACATCGGCCTGAATAAAATCTCCAGGCACATCGGGCATGCCAATGGTGCGCACCAGCCCGCCGGTCATCAGCCCGATGCAAACAATTAACAGGGCCAAAAACACCGCAAGGGTGGTGTAGCGTGCCTCCAGGGCGCGGCGCAACAGCGGCAAATAGCGATTAGTGACAAAGCCCTTCATGCCGTCACTAAAGCGTCGCTGAAACTGCAAAATACGCTGGCCTAAGCCTGGGTTATCACTATGGGGCTGAGGTGGCGCTACCGTCATGTGGACCAGGTGGGCCGGCAGAATCAACTTCGATTCCACCAGGGAAAACGCCAGGCACATCACCACCACCCAGCCCATGGAGGCGAAGAACGGCGCAAACGCCCCTTCAATGGTCAGCACCGGCATGAAGGCTGCCATGGTGGTAAGCACACCAAAGGTGGCGGGCACAGCAACTTTCAGCACCCCCTGCACCACCGCCTGTTCGCTATGTCCGTTGGCCCGGATTGAGGTATAGGCGCTCTCGCCGATCACGATGGCGTCATCCACCACGATGCCCAGCACTAAGATGAAGCCAAATAGACTGATCATATTGACCGTGGCACCCAGGGAAGGCATTACAAAAAATGCCCCCATAAAGGCCACCGGCAAGCCCATCATGACCCAGAAGGCCAGCTTAAAGCGCAAAAACAAGGCCAGCACGGCAAACACCAGCAGGGCCCCGCTCAGCAAATTTTTGATCATCAGGCTGAGCCGGCCCTCAAGATAAGGCGACAAATCCGCCCAGGAGTCCACAGAGATCCCCGACGGTAAGGTGGGCTGGCGCTGCTGGACATAATCTCGAACTGCCTTGGCCACACCCAGCTCAGATTGATTGCCCACGGAAAGTACCTGGATCGCCAGGGCATCCTTGCCATTGTGGCGGGCGTAGAACTCTGCATCGACGAAGCCGTCTCGCACCGTGGCCACATCCCTGAGGAGCACACGGGAGCCATCAGCGTTATTGCGAATCACCAGCGCATCAAATTCGTCACCCCGGTAAGCCTGGCCAGCGGTACGCAGCAGAATATCCCCCCCGGCGGAGCGAATGGAGCCGCCGGGCAGATCCAGGGAGCTTCGGCGCACTGCCTGGGCCACCTGGTCAAAACTCAGGCCGTAACGCTGTAAGCCCTGCTCTGAGATTTCAATGGAAATTTCATAGGGCCGCGCGCCAACGATTTCAGCTCGGGTCACCTGGGGTAGCGCCAGCACCTCGTCCCGGGTTTGTTTGGCAAACTCATACAGGGTTCGTTCGTCTACGTCGCCATAAACCGACAGCCACATAATAGGCTGCTCAAACTGCAGCCGACTGATCACCGGCTTTTCCGTTTCCGCTGGGAAGGTCGCAATGCCGTCGACCCGCAGCTTGATTTCGTCCTGCAGTGCTGCCACGTCGTAGGCCAGATCGATAACCGCGTTAACGGTGCCCAGCCCCTCGGTGGCGGTGCAACGAAGTTCTTCTATGCCTTCAAGATCCTGAATGGACTCCTCGATCTTCAGGCACACCCCCTGCTCAACCTCCTGGGGTCCAGCGCCCAGATAAGGGACCGATATGGTCACGATATTGATTTCGTTTTTCGGCAGCACTTCCTTTTTGATGGTCAGCGCTGTCACCAGGCCACCCACCAGCAACACCCCCATCAGCAGGTTTGCCGCCACCGGATTTCGAGCAAACCAGGTGATGATGGATTCATACCAGTTGGCAGCGGTGGGGGAATCTGCCGGATTCATGGCGTCTCCCCGCTGATCTGGGCTGGCGCCAGCTTGGCCTCAGTCACTCCAGAGGAGTCCGGCGCCGGGGTGGGATTAATAACCGTTAGCTGGGTGCCGGGAATGGGCGCCTCAATGGCGGTGGTAATTATCTGATCGCCGTCATTAAGTCCCTCGCTGACATAGACGAAGTCGGCATCGGACTGCAGCACCGTTACCGGCCGCAGCTCCAGCAAATTTTCAGCTCCCACCACCAGCACCCGTTGATCCCTGGTGACCACTTCTCTGGGCAGCTCAAACACAGCGCCTGCCTGTCGGCCGCTAATGCGCGCGGAGACAAAGGTCCCCATGGGAAAAGGCTCCAGACCCTGGGTGGGCGACGGATCGGCCTCCAGGTTAAGTCCATAGGGGTCAATCAGCTGAGCCACCATAAACACCATCCGATTGGTCTGGTCTATGACCTGCTCGCTGCGGACCAGGCTTGCGTTGCGCACCACATCACGCCCGGCCAACCGGGCCTTAAGAGACACCGGCGACAACTGGGCCGTTTCCGGGGCCCCGGGAGCAGGCAAATTGACAAAGGCCAGTTCGTCGGTGGACAGGGGCAACCGCACCTCCGATCGATCAACGGCAAAGGTGGTTCCCACCGGACTGCCAGCGGCCAGAAACTGGCCTAAGTCCGCGTCCCGGCTTCGCACTATGCCGGTGTAAGGCACATCCAGCACCGTGCGCTGCAGATTTCGCTGGGCCCGGTCTACCTCAGCTTCCGCCGCCTTGACGTTAGCCTCGGCTTCCGCCAGCTGAGGCTCCCGCAGCACTAAAGACGGAGCCTTGGCACCTTTACGACTGTCCAGTTTGCCCCAGTCCAGAGCCGCCTGTTGGGCCTGGGCCTGCTCAAGGGCCAGCTGGGCCTGACGCCCCGCCAGGGCGGCCTGGGCCTGCTTAAGCTGGGCCTCATAGTCACTGGGGTCTATACGCAGCAATGGCTCACCGGCGGAAAAGAACCCGCCGGCAACAAAATTGGGGGCCACCCAAACCACCTTACCCGCAACCTCGGCGACCAGATCGGTTTCCGTCATCGGCAACAGGGTGCCCTGGGAGGACAGCTCAAACTGGTGCTCAGAGCGGCGGGCGACAATGACTTCAACCAGCCGGTTGACGCTGACCGGCTCCGATTTCTGAGGCGACGGCCTGAGGCTGGAAAGCAGCAACATCACCACAATGGCTACAGCCACGATCGCCACTGGGATCAGAACTTTTTTGTATCGAGATTGGGCCATAAAAGATTTGGCAACCCTGCGCCGGGTTTGGCTACGTGATCTGCCTATTATCGCAGGCGCTTAACCAGTTTGCGATGCTCCATTTCGATGGCCCAGGTGGCAATAGCCGGAAAGTCCTGACGGGAAGGTGCATAAAAAAAGCCCCCGGGGGAAAACCACCGGGGGCCTGATCATGCCCTTCCACGAATCGCAGAATTAGTCTGCGGCGGGCTCATCCAGCAGCGCTTTCATGGACAGGCGAATACGGCCCTGCTTGTCCACTTCCAGCACCTTAACCTTGACCGAATCACCCTCGGACAGCTTGTCACTGACGTTTTCCACCCGCTCGTGGGAGATTTGAGAAACGTGCACCAAACCATCTTTGCCAGGAGCAATGGTGACAAAGGCACCAAAGTCCATGATTCTTGCGACCTTGCCATCAAACACCTGCCCCGGCTCGATATCTGCAGTGATCTGCTCGATTCGGCTGCGGGCGTCGTCAGCGGCTTCCTTGTTCACCGATGCAATGGTGATGGTGCCGTCGTCGGCGATGTCGATGGTGGTACCAGTTTCTTCGGTGATGGCGCGGATGGTGACACCACCCTTACCAATCACGTCGCGGATCTTGTCCGGGTGTACCTTGAAGTGAATCAGGCGAGGCGCAAACTCCGACATTTCAGTGCGGGCAGTTGAGATCACCTTGTTCATCTCACCGAGAATGAACAGCCGACCGGCTTTGGCCTGGGTCAGAGCGGTCTGCATGATCTCAGCAGTAATGCCTTCAATCTTTATATCCATCTGCAGGGCGGTCAGGCCGTCTTCAGTACCTGCCACTTTGAAGTCCATGTCGCCCAGGTGATCTTCGTCACCCAGAATGTCGCTCAACACGGTGAAGCGATCGCCGTCCTTGACCAGGCCCATGGCAATACCGGCCACCGGCGCCTTCAGCGGCACACCGGCGTCCATCATGGCAAGAGAGCTACCGCAGACGCTGGCCATGGAGCTGGAACCGTTGGATTCAGTGATTTCTGACACCACGCGGATGACGTAGGGAAAGGCATCGACACCGGGCATAACCGCGGCAACGCCGCGCTTGGCCAGCTTGCCGTGACCAATTTCCCGGCGCTTGGGGCCACCCATGAAACCCGCCTCGCCAACGCAGTAGGGAGGAAAGTTGTAATGCAGCATAAAGGGTTCTTTATACTCGCCCTCCACCGCGTCAATGATCTGCGCGTCGCGGCCGGTACCGAGGGTTGTGGTGACAATGGCCTGGGTCTCGCCGCGGGTAAACAGGGCTGAGCCATGAACCCGGGGCAGGATGCCCACTTCAACGCTGATCGGACGGACCGTATCTTTGGCCCGGCCGTCAATGCGCGGCTCACCGGCCAACACCCGCTCACGAACCGTGGATTTTTCCAGCGCGGAAAACGCCGCACCCACTTCTTTGGGATCAAGCTCCCCGCCGTCAGGACACAGAGCGCCCATCACGCGATCTTTGATTTCACCCACCTTTCCATACCGTTCCATCTTGTCGGCAATCTGATAGGCGCTGCTAAGCTCAGCAGCGGCCAGCTCAGCCACCTTGGCGTCGATAGAAGCATCGCGCTGGGGCGCCTGCCAGTTCCAGGACTCAACGTTGGCCTCAGCCACCAGTTCGTTAATGGCGGTGATGGCGGCCTGCAGCTGCTCATGACCGTAGGTCACGGCGCCCAGCATCACGTCTTCCGGCAGCAGATCGGCTTCCGACTCAACCATCAATACCGCTCCCGCGGTGCCTGCAACCACCAGATCCAGGCGGGATTCAGCCAGCGCGCTGCGATCGGGATTCAGTACGTAGTTATCGTTGATGTAAGCCACCCGTGCAGCGCCGATGGGGCCAGCAAAAGGCAGGCCGGACAGGGCCAGCGCTGCGGAGGCACCAATCAGAGCAGGAATATCGGGATCCACCTCGGGATTAAGGGACATCACCGTGGCGATGACCTGCACCTCGTTCATGAATCCTTTCGGAAACAGGGGCCTTATGGGCCGGTCGATCAGGCGTGAGACCAGGGTCTCTTTTTCCGTCGGTCTGCCTTCTCGCTTGAAGAAACCGCCGGGGATCTTGCCCGCCGCATAGGTGCGTTCCTGATAGTTAACGGTCAGCGGGAAGAATCCGCGATCACCGGCGTCGCCCTTGCGACCCACTGCAGTGACCAATACAACGGTCTCATCGACGCTAACCATGACAGCGCCAGAGGCCTGGCGCGCAATCTGGCCGGCTTCCAGGGTGACATTACGTCCGCCGTAGTTGAAGGTTTTGGTGATCTTCGCCACAAAATTATCCTTGAATAGAGGTGCCGACGCCTGATTGCGTCAGGGGTAAAAATGCGCGAACCCGGAGTTCCGGGTTCGCAGGTAAGGCAGTGGATTAACGTCGCAGGCCGAGGCGCTGAATCAGCGTCTTGTAGCGATCGACATCTTTTCCTTTCACATAGGCCAGCAAACGCCGCCGTTGGTTTACCATCTTCAGCAGCCCGCGCCGCGAGTGGTGATCCTTCTTGTGAGTAGCAAAGTGACCCGACAGGTCATTAATCCGAGCTGACAGCAGCGCAACCTGCACTTCCGGCGAACCGGTGTCCCCTGTGGACAACTGATATTCCTTAACAACTTCGTTAACTTTTTCGGCAGACAGCGACACGATTGATTTCTCCACAAAAACAGGCGAGGTCGCTACGCTTCCCAGAAGCTGGGAGCCAACGCCTCGCTCATTTAGTAATTTGACTAATTTTTGGACCGCATATTGTAGCCTCGGCCCCTGCGCACCACAAGCCTCATGGGAAACAGACTTTTTTCAGATGCAAAGCCCTGCAATTGTACCCTCTCTGACCCTCATACCGCTATATCTGACTGCTGGGGCAACATCCGGTAGGGCGCCAGGCCCTCAGCCACTACCCGCGCCAGGCCAAGAAAACCGCCGTCAGAATAAAGTCTGACCGACCGATATTGATTCTCTGGCAGCGGCGACACGATCCGCGCCAAGCGTTGCCCCATAAGGGCCTGGACGGTTTCCGCCGGACTCAGGTCCACCTTTGGCATCCACTGAATGGCAAAATCCACCGCCAGCATCGGCACCCCGCCGGGGTCATCGTGCAAGGCCTCAAGGGTCACCATGGGTTGGTCATTAAATGGCGCAACCCAATGTCGGCGCAGCGCAATGGTATGGGCAACGGTGCCCAGAGCCCCGGCCAGATCCTCCACCAGGGTTCGAATATAGGTGCCCTTGGAACAGTGAACCTCCAGCTTAAGCTGGTTATCGGGCAATTGGCTGACGCTTAGCGAATGGATGGTAACAGGGCGCAGCGGACGGTCCACCTCAATGCCTTCACGGGCTAGCTGGTAAAGCCGTTTGCCCTGGTGTTTGAGGGCGCTATACATGGGCGGGCGCTGCAAGATGGGACCGCGCAGCCCGTTCGCGGCTGAGGCCAGAGCTTCGGCAGATATCTCCGGCACCGGCTGCTCCTCAACCACCTGCCCTTCTGGGTCGCCGGTTTCGGTGGCCTGGCCCAGTTGAGCAACGGCTTGATAGGACTTACTGGCGTCGAGCAGATATTGACTGAAACGGGTGGCCTGGCCAAAACACAGGGGCAACATACCTGTGGCAAAAGGGTCGAGACTGCCGGTATGACCCGCTTTGCGCGCTTTCAAAGCGCCTCGGGCACGCTGCAGGGCACGGTTGGAGCTGATACCGGCGGGTTTATCCAGCAACACGATGCCATCAACCACTACGCCTCGAGTTTTACGCCCCATCTGGGTTACCGGGGCAAAAAAGCGTTAGGAAGGCCCACTCAGCTGGCCGTGGGCGGCTCGTCCGCCTGGCCGTCAGCGCGCTCCTGGTCGTCTCCGTCCTCGTCCTCGGTTAGGCCCTGGGGGAGTACCGATTTCAACAACGCGTCGATGTGGTCACCCTGCTCAGCTGAATCGTCGGGCAAAAAGCGCAGCTCCGGCACCATCCGCAGGGTCATCATGCCGCCCAGGGCCCGGCGCAGAAAACCGCCGGCACGGGTCAGGGCCTTCAGAGATTCGGGCAGGGTTGAACTGTCAGCACTGGCAACGTAAACCCGGGCCAGGGACAAGTCGTTGGTGACCTCAACGTCGGTTACGGTGACCGACCCAACCCGGGGATCTTTGACCTCACGCTGAATCAACTGAGCAAGCTCACGGCGCATCAGCGCCGCAACCCGGTCATGGCGACCATATTCGCGATCAACCATGGTGCCGCTGGCAACCGTCAGTGGGTGACTCAGTCAAGCGTTCGGGCAACTTCAATACGCTCAAAGCATTCAATCTGGTCTTTCGGCTTGACGTCATTGTATTGCTTCACGCCGATGCCGCACTCAGTGCCGGACTGCACTTCCTGAACGTCGTCCTTAAACCGTCGCAGAGATTCAAGTTCACCTTCATAAATCACCACGTTGTCCCGCAGCACTCGAATCGGGTTGGCCTTCCGCACCACACCTTCCAACACGATGGAGCCGGCGATGGCGCCAAGCTTGGAGGAGCGGAACACGTCCTTGACCTCGGCCAGTCCCAGGATGTTTTCTTTGGTCTCGGTACCCAGCACACCGGTAATGGCTTTCTTCACTTCATCAAGCGCGTCGTAGATCACGCTGTAATAGTGCAGATCAATCTCTGCCTCTCGGATGATGCGCCTAGCGGTTGCGTCGGCCCGGACATTAAAGCCAATCACAATGGCGTTGGAGGCCTGGGCCAGCACTGCGTCGGACTCGGTAATACCACCCACGCCGCTGCTGATCACGTTCACCGTCACATCGTCGTTGGACAGCTTGGTGAGAGACTCTCTCAGCGCCTCGGCACTGCCCTGGACATCAGCCTTGATCAGCAGGTTGACCTGCTTTACTTCGCCGTCTTCCATGGAGGAAAAGACGCTCTCAAGCTTGGCCGCCTGCTGCTGGGCCAGCCGCACATCACGCATTCTGGCCTGACGCTGGGCGGACGCTTCTTTGGCCCGTCGTTCGTTATCCACCACCAGCACTTCATCACCGGCCATGGGGGTGCCTGACAGACCCAAAATCTGAGCGGGTATTGAGGGCCCTGCTTCCTCGATGGCGTCGCCGCTTTCGTTGAACATGGCACGTACTCGCCCGAACTCCTGGCCTGCCAGCAGCATATCGCCCTGGCGCAGGGTACCGTTCTGAACCAAGATCGTGGCCACCGGGCCGCGTCCCTTATCCAAAGAGGACTCAACCACCACGCCGGCTGCACGCCGGGTAGGATCAGCTTTGAGTTCCAGCAGTTCTGCCTGCAACAAGATGGCGTCAAGCAGCTGATCAACACCTTCACCGGTCAGTGCAGAAACCGGCACGAAGATATCTTCGCCGCCCCACTCCTCGGAGATCACGTCGTGGGCGGACAACTCCTGGCGGGCCTTTTCCGTGTCGGCATCGGGCTTATCAATTTTGTTGATGGCCACAATAATCGGCACTTTGGCGGCCCTGGCATGCTGGATCGCTTCAATGGTCTGAGGCTTAACCCCATCGTCCGCGGCAACCACCAAAATCACGATATCGGTGGACTGAGCACCGCGGGCTCGCATGGAGGTGAACGCGGCGTGGCCCGGGGTGTCGAGAAAGCTAATAACACCTTTGTCGGTGGTCACGTGATAGGCCCCAATATGCTGGGTAATACCACCGGCCTCCCCCGCCGCAATGCGGGTTTTACGGATGTGATCCAGCAGTGAGGTTTTGCCGTGATCCACGTGCCCCATAACGGTCACCACCGGCGGGCGCACTTCTCCCGCTTCAGCGGCTTCGTCGTATTCTTCACGCAGCTGGGTTTCAATGTCTTTTTCCTGCGCAGCCCGTGCGGTATGGCCCATCTCTTCAACCACCAAGATCGCTGTGTCCTGATCTAAGGTCTGGTTGATGGTTGCCATCATGCCCATCTTCATCATTTCTTTGATGACTTCGGTGGCCTTAACCGCCATCCGCTGAGCCAAGTCGGAAACCGAAATGGTATCGGGAATGGCGACTTCGCGAATCACCGGTGCCGTGGGTCTGGAGAACCCATGCTGTTCATTGGAATCGGTGGTTTTCCTGCGACTGCCGCGACGGTTACGACGCATCCCGCTCTTATCAGCCGCCACATGCAGCTCGGACCTACCGTATCGGGTGTCGCCCTTTGATCCGCCGCCCTTACGCTTAGCCTTCTTGCGCTCAGTTTCGCGCTCGGCGGCATCTTTCCTGACCCGCTCCTGCTGGGCCTTGATCAACGCTTCTTCGCTGTCGCGGACCGCCTGTTCAGCCGCAATACGGGCTTCTTCTGCAGCCTGTTCAGCCTGCTTAGCCTCTTCAGCCAGGCGCGCTTCTTCGGCCTGCTTGGCCTCCGCAGCATCCTGCTCAGCTTTCAGCCGTTCGCGCTCTACGTCAGCCGCGCTTTTCTGGTTTTTAGCCGCCTCGCGCTCTGCCTGGACTTCTTCCAGTTTGCGCTGGGCCTCTTCCCGCATGGGATCAGCCTTGGCCTTTTCATCGATGACGCTGCGCTTGACGTAGGTGCGCTTTTTGCGCACTTCCACATTAACCGTCTTGGCTCGGCCAGTGCCGGCCGGGACCCTCAGTTCGCTCACCGAGCGACGCTTCAGGGTGACCTTGTCCGGGGCTGTGAAGTCCTGCTCGGCTTTACCGTGGCTTTTGCGCAGGTGGGTGAGCAGCTGCATCTTGTCAGCGTTGGAAATCGTCGCATCAGGATCATTGATGGTCAGATTGGCTTCGCTGAGCTGTTCCATCATCCGTTCAATGGGTATGCCCACCACTTCGGCAAGCTGTCGTACTGTCACATCAGACATAATCGTTCTCCGTTTGCTTACTCTTCTTCAGCAAACCAAGGCGCCCGGGCGGCCATGATCAGGGCTGCCGCTGACTCTTCGTCAACGCCGTCAATATCTACAATCTCGTCGACCGCACACTCGGCCAGGTCTTCCTGAGTCACAATCTTGCGCTCAGCCAGTTGATAAGCCAGCCGTTCGTTCATGCCCTCAAGGGCCAGCAGATCTTCTGCGGGCTTCACATCGTCCAGTTTTTCCTCAACGGCAATGAGCTGAGTCAGTAAACAGTCTCTGGCCCGAGACCGGAGCTCCTCAACAACCCCTTCATCAAACTCCTGAATTTCCAGCAGCTCCGCGGCGGGCACGTAGGCCACTTCTTCAACGCTGCTAAAGCCTTCCTGCACTAAGATGTTGGCGATTTCCTCGTCCACATCCAGTTTTTCTACAAACAGGGTGCGAGCCGCCTTGGCCTCAGTGTCAGACTTCTCTTCAGCCGCTTCTTCAGTCATCACGTTCAGCTGCCAACCGGTCAGCTCGCTGGCCAGGCGCACGTTCTGGCCGCCACGACCAATGGCTTGGGACAGTTTGTCCTCGGCCACCGCAATGTCCATTGAGTTGCTTTCTTCGTCCACCATGATGGACACCACTTCGGCGGGCGCCATGGCGTTGACCACAAACTGGGCGGGATTGTCGTCGTACAAAATAATATCGATGCGTTCTCCGGAAAGCTCGTTGGATACCGCCTGCACCCGGGATCCGCGCATCCCGACGCAGGCACCGATGGGATCGGTGCGTGGATCGTTGGAGCGCACCGCAATTTTGGCCCGCATGCCAGGATCACGGCCGGCGGCGATCACGTCGATCAAACCCTGGCCGATTTCAGGCACTTCCAGTTTGAACAGCTCAATCAAAAACTGGGGTGATGTACGGGTAACAAATAGCTGGGGCCCGCGAATCTCCGACCGGACTTCATACAGATAGCCTCGCAGCCGGTCACCGGGTCGAACCGATTCCCTGGGTACGGTCTTTTCACGGGGCACAAAACCCTCAGCATTGCTGCCCAGATCCAGGTAGATGTTGCCGCGCTCTACCCGCTTAACTATGCCGTTGACCAGCGTATCCACTTTGTCTGTGAAGGCCTCAACCACCTGCGCACGCTCGGCTTCGCGAACCCGCTGCACAATGACCTGCTTAGCGGCCTGGGCGGCAATCCTGCCAAAGTCAGGATTGTCCATGGGCTCTTCAATGAACTCCCCCACTTCAATTTCCGGGTGGGACTTGCGAGCCTCTTCCAACATGATGTGGAGATTTTCGGATTCAAAGAGTTCTTCGTCATCCAGCACTTCCCAGCGCCTGAAGGTTTCATATTCTCCGGTGGTTTGATCAATGGAGACCCGGCAATCGATGTCGTCCATCTGCTTTTTCTTGGCTGCTGATGCCAGGGCCGCTTCGATGGCACCGAAAATCACGTCTTTATCAACGCCTTTTTCGTTGGCTACCGCTTCAACCACCATTAAAATTTCTTTGCTCATATCCTTACCTCTGGCGACCGTGGGCGCCACAGTCAATCAAACCCATTAAAACTCCGGGACCAGTTTCGCTTTCACCACATCGGCGTGGTCAAGCTCCACCGCCTCACCGTCTACGTGCAGCGTGATCTGCTGCCCCTTCACCGCACCAATAATACCGCGCAGCTTTCTCCTTCCATCCACCGGCGCATGCAAAGTGACCTTTGCCTGCTCGCCGCTAAAGCGGGCAAACTGCTCGGCGGTGAACAACGGCCGATCCATCCCAGGCGAGCTGACCTCAAGGTTGTAGTGCCCCTTGATGGGGTCGTTCACATCCAGTAGGCCGCTGATTTCGCGACTCACCAAGGAACAGTCCTCAAGACCAATGCCTGTGTCAGCGTTGTCTATGTAAACCCGCAAAATGCCGTTGCTGGCGTGGGGATGGTATTCCATTCCCACCCATTCATAGCCCAGCTGTTCGATCAGCGGGCTAAGCATCGATTCAATCTCAGTCTTTATCGACAACGCCAAAAAAAATGGGCCAGCGGCCCATCCCTCAAAAATTTCAGGTAACAAAAAGGCCTCTCGAGGGAGGCCTTCATTTCACCTGTTCTCATCGACCTGCCTCAACGCTGGCAAAGTCTGAAGTTCCGTTCGCCAGCTGCGTTACTGTCCAGATTCTGGAGGGAGCCCGCGCATTGCGAAGGCGAATTCTAACGCCTGCCAGTGCAACCGGCAAGAGCTGGCCGGCTGGAATCGCGCAATATCGAGCAAACAGAAATGGCCGTCGGCGTGAAATCCTGGCTGCGCAAAACCGGCCAGGATCCGGATCGGGCCCAAAGCGTCCGTTGGAGCAGAAAACAGACAGCCCAGTAAAAGTGGTAGCGGGGGCAGGATTCGAACCTGCGACCTTCGGGTTATGAGCCCGACGAGCTGCCAGACTGCTCCACCCCGCATCAATGGGAGGCGGATTATATACGCAGTTGTTTTGCGCTTTCAATAGCCAAAGGGAAATAAGCGCAAATAGACCCAGAGGTGTTCCAAAACCCGTCTAAAACCCGTCAAAAACCGGGGCAATCGGTCAGAATGCTGCCGCGCAGATCGCAATCAGCGGACCGGGAAACATACCCAGCGCCAGCTGGGCGATACCGTTGGCGCTGAGAACGGCGCCCACGTCGGTGCCTGCGCTCACAGGCTCGGCGGTCTCCGGCTCGTCCATATACATAAGCTTTATCAGCCGCAGATAATAAAATGCACCAATAACAGCAAACACCACCGAAACCACAGCCAGCCAAACAAACCCTGCATCAACCGCCGCCTTCACCACCTGCAGTTTGGCAAAGAAGCCCACGAACGGCGGGAAACCGGCCAAGGACGCCAGCAACATCAGCATCATCAGGGCAAGCCAGGGGCTGCGTTGACTGAGGCCTTTGTAGTCGTCTAAATTCTCAGCCTCAAAGCCCGCCCGGGATAGAACAATCACCACCCCAAAGGCACCGGCGGCCATCATTGAATAGACGATGGCGTAAAACATCGCGGCCTCAAAGCCGGCTTCGGTGCCGGCAAGAATCCCCAGAAACATAAACCCGACGTGGGACACCGTGGAGTAGGCCAGCATCCGTTTGATATTGGTCTGGGCAATGGCCACCACGTTGCCAATGGCAAGTGACGCTATGGCCAACAGCACCAGCATCAGCTGCCAGTTCTGTAGCTGCCCAATCAGGCCGTCGTTCAGCAGCCGGATGGACAGCGCAAAAGCCGCTAGCTTTGGCGCCGAACTCAGGAACAGGGTCACTGCGGTGGGGGCGCCCTGATACACATCAGGCACCCACATGTGGAACGGCACCGCGCCAAACTTAAACGCCAGACCAACCACAATAAAGGTCAACCCAAAGGCCAGCACCACGCTGTCTGCTGCGCCCGCTACGGCGGTATTGATCGCCAACAGGTCCAGGCTGCCGGTAGCGCCATAGATCATCGACATTCCATACAGCAGCATGCCCGAGGCCAACGCCCCCAGCACAAAATATTTCATCGCCGCCTCACTGGCCAGCGAGTTGTTGCGATCCAGGGCCACCAGGGCGTAGGTGGACAGCGCCAGCAGTTCCAGGCCCAGATACAGACTCAGCAGGCTGCCGGCGGAAATCATCACCATCATGCCCAGGGTGCCGAACAGGCACAGCACAAAAAACTCGCCCTTGTAGAGGTCCCGATCCCGCAGATAGGTTTTTGCGTACACAAACACCATGCCCACAACCAGGTACACAAACAGCTTAAGTATGTCCCCCATCTGGTCTCGAACAAAGGTGCCAGAGAGCAGCCGCTGGGTCTCAATAATGGTCTCATCAGTGTGGATGCGCAGGGTCGCCAGGGCCGCAAACACCAGGGTTGCCAGAGATAAAATTTGGATGATGCCCCGCCGCTGAGGGGAGATGTAGAGATCCACGATCAGGATCACGCAGGTCATGCCGAGCACGATCATCTCCGGCAGCATGGGGATCAGTTCTGAGACGTCAAACACCGGTGTTCCCCCAAGTAAATGCGCTGATCACAGCTGCACCTGGATTTTAGTTTGCGACACGTGGCTAAGCAGGTTGTCCACCGATACGTGCATCAGTTCAACCACGGGTTCCGGCCAGATGCCAAAGCCCAGGACCGCCACGGCCAACGACCCAAGGGTCAACGCCTCTCGCAGGTTCAGGTCCTTCAGGCGCTCGACTTTCTTATTCCCAACCTCGCCAAAAATCACCCGCTTGACCAGCCACAGGGAGTAGGCGGCGCCTAGAATGAGGGTCAATGCCGCCAGCACTGCATACCAGAAATTGGCCTGGAAACTGGCCAGAATAACCATGAACTCCCCAACAAACCCGGAGGTGCCTGGCAGACCGCAGTTGGCCATGGCAAACAGCACCATGAAGGTGGAAAACCAGGGCATGGTATTAACCACGCCGCCGTAGTCGGCGATTTCTCGAGAGTGCACCCGGTCATAGAGCACCCCGACGCAGAAAAACAACGCTGCAGAGATAAATCCGTGGGACAGCATTTGCACCAGCGCCCCCTCCATACCCAGGGCGGCGCCACCGCTGCCCTGGCCTTTCGCCATGATGGCGAAAGCAATAAAGATACCCAGAGTGACAAAACCCATGTGGGAAATTGACGAATAGGCAATCAGCTTTTTCATGTCCTGCTGTACCATCGCCACCAGGCCCACATAGACCACGGCAATCAGCGACAGGGTGATCAGCAGCCAGTCCAGGGTCATGCTGGCATCCGGCGCGATGGGCAGAGAAAATCGCACAAAGCCATAGCCGCCAATTTTCAGCATGATGGCTGCCAGCACCACCGAGCCTCCGGTGGGAGCCTCAACGTGAGCGTCCGGCAGCCAGGTGTGCACAGGAAACATGGGGATCTTGACCGCAAAGGCCAGCATAAAGGCGACAAAGATCCAGATCTGTTCGGATAAGGAAAGGGGCAGAGCGTGCAGGTCCAGGATCGCCGCCGAGTCAGCTTTCAAATACAGGTACAGCAAGGCCACCAGCATGAACACCGAGCCCAGGAAGGTGTAGAGGAAAAATTTCAGGGTCGCATAAACCCGGTTGGGGCCGCCCCAGATACCAATGATCAGAAACATTGGAATCAGCATGGCTTCAAAAAACACGTAGAACAAAAACGCGTCCAGGGCGCAGAACACCCCAACCATCAGCCCTTCAAGGATCAGGAACGCTGCCAGGTATTGCCCCACCCGTTGCTTAATCGGGCCCCAGGCGCCCATCACCACCAGCACAGAAATAAAGGTGGTCAGTAAGATCAGCGGCAGGGAAAGGCCGTCCACCCCCAGGTGATAGTTCAGGCCGAAAGTGGGAATCCAGGCGGCCAGCTCCTGAAACTGCATGTCGGCGGTGCCACGGTCGAACGCGCTGAACAACGGCAGGCTGACTATGAAGGTTGCCAAGGCCGCCGCCAGACCCAGCCACCGGGCCAGCTCAGCACGACGCTCGCCAACCAACAACACCGCCAGACCGCCGCCAATGGGTAACCAGATCAGGGCACTCAGTATGGGCCATTCAATGGTCATGACTGACCCCGCAGAACCATCAGACCCAACAGACCAATCAATCCAACAATCATCGCAAAGGCGTATCCATACAGTCGGCCGGTTTGAATTTTCCGAACCACGCTGGACAGCCAGCCCACGGAACGGGCGCTGCCGTTGACCAGCAGTCCATCGATGAGGGTTTGATCACCTCCCTTCCAAAATGATCGACCCAGCAGCTGACTGCCGCCGGCAAACAGCCACTGGTAGAGCTCGTCGAAGCCGTACTTTTTCTCCAGCACAACTCGAATCGGCTTGAACACCCGACCAGCGGTCACCGCCAGCTGCGGGTTGGCCAGATAGATATAGCTAGCCAGCCCCGCACCGCCCAGAGCCAACCAGACCGGCAGGGTGACAAAACCATGCAGGGCAAAGGCCATGGGGCCGTGCCACTCCTCCCGCAGGTGAGCCAGCGGGTCATGACCTGGCGCCAGATAAATCGCCGCGCCCCAGAAATCCCCAAACAGCATCGGCCCGGCGGTAAACCAGGCAATACCCACCGAGGGTATGGCGAGCAAAATCAGCGGCAGGGTCACCACCCAGGGCGACTCGTGCAGATGGGAGCGAGTCTCCTCGTCCATTCGTGGCTTGTCATGGAAGGTGAGATACAGTAGCCGGAAGCTGTAAAGGGCGGTAACAAACACCCCCGCGATCAGCAGCACCTGGGCGAAACCCGCGCCGGCTCTGTCAGCGTGGGTCACCGCAGAAATAATCGCGTCTTTGGAATAGAAGCCAGAGAAGCCGGGAAACCCGATCAGCGCCAGGGTGCCGATCAGGCCGGTAATCCAGGTGACCGGAAGGTATTTACGCAACCCCCCCATCTCCTGCATATCCTGCTTGTGATGCATGGCGATGATTACTGAGCCCGCGCCCAGGAACAGCAGGGCCTTGAAAAACGCGTGGGTCATCAGATGAAATACCGCCGCCGAATAGGCCGACGCGCCCAGGGCCGCGGTCATGTAACCCAGCTGTGACAGGGTTGAGTAGGCCACCACTCGCTTAATATCGTTTTGCACCAAACCAATCAGACCCATGAAAAAGGCCGTGATCGCACCAATAATCATGACCACGCTTAAGGCCGTCTCCGACAGCTCAAACAACGGCGACATTCTCGCCACCATAAAAATCCCTGCGGTGACCATGGTGGCGGCGTGAATCAGCGCTGAGATAGGCGTGGGCCCCTCCATGGAGTCCGGCAGCCACACGTGCAGCGGGGCCTGGGCTGACTTGCCCATGGCGCCAATGAACAGCAGGATGCAGGTCACCGTCATCAGATTCCACGGCTTGCCATCGATCAGCTCAATGGTGTTGTCACTGACCGCCGGCGCGGCAGCAAAAACCTCTGCGTAGTCCACACTGCCAAAGGTCATCAGCACCGCGCCTATCCCCAGCAGGAAACCAAAATCCCCTACCCGGTTGACCAGGAAGGCCTTCATATTGGCAAAGATGGCGGTGGGCTTTTTGTACCAGAAACCGATCAGCAGATAAGACACCACCCCTACCGCTTCCCAGCCAAAAAACAGCTGCATGAAATTATTCGCCATCACCAGCATCAGCATGGCGAAGGTGAACAAGGAAATGTAGGCGAAGAACCGCTGGTAGCCCGGGTCTTCTCTCATGTAGCCAATGGTGTAGATATGCACCATTAACGAGACGAAGGTCACCACACACATCATCACCGCGGTGAGGCGGTCAACCAGAAAGCCCACTTCGAACTGAATCCCGCCGCTGATCAGCCAGGTGTAGACCGACTGATTGTGGACCTCCAGACCTTCAAACAGGAACCGGCGCATCACGTCCAGGGACAGCACCGTGGACACGGTGACCCCGGCAATGGTCAGCCAGTGGGCACCGGCCCGACCAATTTGACGCCCGAACAGGCCCGCAACGATAGCGCCAAACAGCGGTGCCAGAGCAATAGCCAGATATTGATTATGCATCGTCAGCCCTTCAGGGTATCCAGCTCTTCAACGTTGATGGTCTCTCGGTTGCGGAACAGCACAACCAAAATGGCAAGGCCAATAGCGGCTTCAGCAGCGGCCACGGTGAGTATGAAAAACACAAACACCTGACCGTCGGTATTGCCCAGAAACCGGGAAAAAGCGACAAAGTTCATGTTCACCGCCAGCAACATCAGTTCAATGGCCATGAGCAAAATCAGCACGTTCTTGCGGTTTAAGAAAATACCCGCCACCGAGATGCAGAAGATGATGGCGCCAAGAATCAGAAAGTGATTGAGACCAATCATGAGTCCACCCCAGGCTTTTCCGACGGCATCGAAATAATTTTCAGTCGATCTTCCTTCTTCACCATGACCTGCTTGGACGGCGTCTGGTAGCGGGTTTTGGGGCGCCGACGGAGGGTCAAGGCAATCGCCGCAACAATTGCCACCAGCAAAATCACCGCGGCTATTTCAAAGGGATACACATACTGGGTGTAAAGCACTTCACCCAGCTCTTTAGTATTGCTGTATCCCGTCGGGTTGGGCGCCGGCGCCGGGAAACGCTCCAGGCCGAAGCGCTGCGCACCAATAACCAACAACATCTCGGCAAGCATGGCAAAGGCCACGATCAGGCCCACGGGCAGGTAGCGGGCAAAGCCCTCTTTCAGCGGCGCCACGTTGACATCCAGCATCATCACCACAAAAAGAAACAGCACCATCACCGCGCCGACGTAAACCAAGATCAGCACGATGGCCAGGAACTCTACTTCCAGCAGCAGCCAGATGGCGGCGCTGGTGAAAAAGCACAGGACCAGAAACAAGGCTGCATAGACCGGGTTGCGGGCGCCGATAACTGCCAGGGATGAGGCCACCAGGGCACCGGCCAGAACAAAAAAGACGATTTGCTCAAGCATTAGCGAAACGCCGCGTCCTGACGCCGGGCCGCCGCCAGTTCCGCCTCAAAACGGTCGCCGATGGCCAGCAGCTGCTGTTTGTTGACCACGTTCTCGCCGCGGTTTTCAAAATGGTACTCGTGGATGTGGGTTTCCACGATGGAATCCACCGGGCAGGACTCTTCACAAAAGCCGCAATAGATGCACTTAAACAGGTCGATATCGTAGCGTGTGGTGCGCCGGGAGCCGTCGTCTCTGGGCTCCGAGTCGATGGTAATGGCCAGGGCCGGGCAGACCGCCTCGCAAAGCTTGCAGGCGATACAACGCTCCTCGCCGTTAGGGTAGCGACGCAGTGCGTGCAGCCCCCTAAAGCGATTGGACTTAGGAGTCTTTTCCTCTGGATAGCGAACCGTCACTTTGGGTGTAAACATATACCGCAAGGTTAGTGCCATGCCCTGCAGCAACTCAATCAGAGCCAGGGATTTAAAGTAGTTAACGACCGCTGTCATGGAGCCCACCAAAGCCACTTCTGAACCACCATCAAGGCCACAACCAAAATCCATACGATGGTGATGGGAATAAACACTTTCCAACCCAGACGCATGATTTGATCGTAGCGATAACGAGGGAACGTTGAGCGGAACCACAGATAAAGGAAACAGAAAAAGAAGGTTTTCAGAAAAAACCACAGGGAATGATCGGGAATCAGCGCGGGCAATGGTGACAGCCATCCACCGGCAAACAGGGTAGCTGACAGCGCAGCAATCAAAATCATATTGGCGTATTCAGCCAGAAAGAATACGGCAAAAGGCGCGCCGGAATATTCCACGTGGAAGCCGGCAACAATCTCTGACTCCCCTTCCGCCACGTCAAAGGGCGCCCGATTGGTCTCGGCCACGCCGGAGATGAAATAGATCACAAACAGCGGCAGCAGAGGCAGAAAGAACCAGTTCCAGATGCCGCCGGACTGAGCCTGCACTATGTCCACCATGTTCATGCTGCCGGCGGCGATCAACACGCCGACCAAAGCAAAGCCCATGGCAATTTCATAGGACACAATCTGCGCCGCAGAGCGCATGGCGCCCAGAAAAGCGTACTTGGAGTTAGACGCCCAGCCCGCAATTATGATGCCGTAAACCCCAAGAGAGGTCATGGCCAAAACGTACAGCAGCCCGGCGTTAACGTCAGCCAGAACCAGTTTGGCGCTGAACGGAATCACTGCCCAGGCTGCCAGCGCTGGCGCCAAAGCGATCAGCGGGGCCAGAACAAACAGGAAGCGATTGGCCGAGCTTGGCAAAATCACCTCTTTCATGATCAGCTTGAACACGTCGGCAAATGTCTGGAACAGGCCAAATGGCCCAACCCTGTTGGGCCCCATGCGCGAATGCATGAAGCCGATCACCTTGCGCTCAGCGTAAACAAACATGGCCACGGCAATGGTCACAGGGATCACGATCAACATGATCTTGAGCAGGGTCCAACCCAGATAGGCCAATGGCTCACCCATCGCTGTTCACCGAGTCGTCTGCTGGGTCGGCTGCCGATTGGTCTGATGAGTGGTCTGGCGAATCGCTGGCCGAGGTCAGCCGAATCACGTTGCCTGAGCGTAGGCTGCTGGCAACCGCGGTACCCGCCGCAACCCTGACCGTGCCGGCCGCCAAAGCCTCATCGGCGGCCACTTCAATAAGCACCGGGTCATCAACGCCGTCCGCACCCACCAAGCGAGCTTCAACCTCGCCTTCTGCAAGGCCAAGAGCCTTCAGTTCATCAGGATGTACAGTAAGCTGGCCGTCTTCAAAGTGTGCGGTTTTCTGCAGGGGCAAACAGCGACGCAGCACTGAGCTACCGGCGTAAATAGGCGCCTCTATCAGCGTGCTCAAACCCTCGATAGCGCCGGCAGCTGGCAGGCTGACTGGCGCTTGATAATGCCGCTGCTGGACCTCTGACAAGACCGCCAGCACTGCTTCATGCACCTGGACAAAATTGACATAGTCAAAGCCGTCAAGATTGGCCGCATCAGCCAGCGCCTTGAGGATTTTCCAGCCCGGCCTGGCATCGCCCGGAGCCTTGGCCGCGGCAGCGCTGCCCTGGATGTGGCCGTCGATATTACTCAGGCTGCCCTCGGTTTCCGGAATCGGCGACAGGGGCAAGATAATGTCGGCGTATTGCTGTACCTCAGGGGTGATGAATGGACCCACATGAATGACCGTGGCGGTTCGGGTCAAGGCGCCCGTCGCCTCAGTGCCCTCAGCCAGATCCAACATGGGTTCAAAATCATAAATCAACGCCACCTCCAGCTCGCTGGCCAGCATTTGTCTGGCGTTGCGCCCAGGCGCCTCAAGGTCAGCTCCGCCGGCACCTCGATGGGGTACCGCACCCAGCATCCAGGCACCAACGCCATTGGCTCCCAGAGGCGGCTCAGCATAGCTGGCATCGCTGGCGGCACAAATCGCCTGACACAAAGCCCGCAGGCTAGCGGCCACCGGGCTCATCAGCGCCGCGTGGCCCAGCATCACGGTGGCACGGTCAGCGGATTTGAGTCCGTCGGCGATCTGCTGAGCCTGCTCAGAAACCTGTGCCTCACTGATTATCGAGCTGATGGCACCCTCAGCCGCCACGCCCAAAGCTGCGGCAACCGCTGCCAGTTCGCCAACCATCGCCGCTGGCGATACCAATCCCTCAACCTCGCAGTCGAAGTGATTGGCATAACGGCGTGATGAGAGGGAATAGATTTGGCATCCGGCCCGCCAGGCCTGGCGCACTCTATGGCCAATCAGCGGCTGTTCGTGGCGCACGTTGGCAGCCACCAGCAAGATGGCGTTGTTTTCGCTCAGCTGAGCCAGGCTTTGGCCTAAGCCCGGCGCGGTGGGTAGGCCTGCCTGATCGGACAGGTCACGCTCCCGCAGCCGGTGGTCAATGTTGTTGCTACCCAGCGCCCTGGCCAGCTTTTGCAGTAGGAACAGTTCCTCGTTGCTGGCGCTTGGTGAGATCAGAAAGCCGCTGGAGCTGGCCGCGTTTAATTCCGCTGCAGCCTGCTCCAGGGCCTGGGCCCAGGACACTTCCTGCCACTGGCCGTCAATTCGCTGCATGGGCACCTTGGCCCGATCGTCGCCCTGTAGGCCGTGAAAGCCCCAGCGGTCCCGGTCGGACAGCCAGCTCTCATTCACCGCCTCGTTATCCCTGGGCACCGAGCGCAGAATTTTTCCGTGGCGCACGTGGTAGTGCAGGTTGGACCCCACACAATCGAAGTTGGCGATGGCGGGTCTGGCCCGCAGCTCCCAGGATCGGGCGCTGAATCTGAAGGGCTTGTTGGTCAATGCTCCCACCGGACACAGGTCAATAATATTGCCTGACAGCTCTGAATCGATGGATCGTTCAATAAATGTGCTGATGAAGGTGCTCTCGCCGCGCCCGATGCCGCCCAGCTCGTTGGTGCCGGATATTTCATCTAAGAACCTGACGCAGCGGGTGCAATGGATGCAGCGGGTCATGTCGGTGCTGATCAGCGACCCCAGGTCTTCGTCTTTCACCACTCGCTTACGCTCAGTGAAGCGCGACGCCGAGTGGCCATAGCCCATGGAAACGTCCTGCAGTTCGCACTCACCGCCCTGGTCGCAGATTGGGCAATCCAGAGGATGATTAATCAGCAGAAATTCCATCACGTTTTGCTGCGCGGACTGGGCTCGCCGAGACTGGGTGTAAACCTTCATCCCCTCCATCACCGGCGTGGCGCAGGCGGGCAGCGGCTTGGGCGCTTTCTCAACGTCCACCAGACACATGCGACAGTTGGCCGCGATGGACAGTTTTTCGTGATAACAAAACCGCGGAATGGCAATACCGGCTTTGTCCGCAGACTCAATGATCATTGAGCCTTTTGCTGCCTGCATTTCAACTCCGTCAATTTCGATGCTGACAGTATCGCTGGCCACCGATGTCTCGCTCATGCCGCCACTCCCGTGGCGCCGCCATCAACGATGGAGCGACCGTGCTCAACAAAGTACTCAAACTCATGCCAGTAGTGGCGCAGAAAGCCCTGCACCGGCCATGCCGCCGCTTCGCCAAACGCGCAGATGGTATGCCCTTCGATCTGGCCCGCCGCGGACTTCAGCAGCTCGATATCTTCGCTGCGACCATGGCCGTCAACGATACGGCTGAGCACCCGGTACATCCACCCGGTGCCTTCTCGACAGGGGGTGCACTGGCCGCAGGATTCTTTGAAATAAAATCGCGAGATTCGCTGGCAGGCCCTGACCATACAGGTGGAGTCGTTCATCACAATCACCGCCCCGGAACCCAGTCCCGAGCCGGCTTTTTGCAGCGAATCAAAATCCATGGTGAGTTCCAGCATGGTCTCCGCCGGCAATACCGGCATGGAAGAACCTCCAGGGATCACCGCTTTCAGGGTGCTGCCGTCGAGCATTCCGCCGGCGGTGGCCAGCATGTCTTTAAAGGGTGTGCCCAAAGCAATTTCGTAGTTGCCGGGTTTGTTCACATGGCCCGACACCGAGAAGCACTTGGGGCCGCCGTTGTTTGGAATGCCAATATTCAGAAACCACTCAGCGCCGTTGCGCATGATGGCCGGCACCGAGGCAAAGGTCTCGGTGTTGTTGATGGTGGTGGGCTTGCCATACAGACCAAAGTTGGCCGGAAACGGTGGCTTGAATCGGGGCTGGCCCTTTTTGCCTTCCAGGGATTCCATCAGCGCGGTTTCCTCACCACAGATGTAAGCCCCTGCGCCCAGCGCAGCATAGAGATGAAAGTCGACGCCGCTGCCTTTGATATTGTCCCCCAGATAGCCAGCCTCGTAGGCCTGCTGCAAGGCTTGTTCAAAGCGCTCAAAGGGCTCATGGTGAAACTCGCCGCGCAGGTAGTTGTAGCCCACTGTGCAGCCCATGGCGTAGCCGCCAATGATCATGCCCTCAATCACTGAGTGGGGATTAAAGCGCAGAATGTCCCGGTCGTGGCAGGTTCCGGGCTCTGACTCATCGGAGTTACACAGCACGTATTTTTGCCCCGGCGCATTGCGCGGCATAAAGCTCCATTTCAGCCCGGTGGGAAACCCCGCGCCGCCGCGGCCGCGCAGCGCTGACGCCTTCAGGGTGTTGATAATATCTTCCTGAGGCGTCTTGTCTGCGAGGATTTTATCCAGCGCCTGATAGCCGCCGACGGAACGGTAGCTCTCAATAGACCAGGGTTTATCAAGACCCACGGTGGTCAGTGAAACCTGATGGGGTTCAGCCATGTAACACTCCGTTGGACAGACCCGACATCACGCCAGGCCGTCCAGAATTTCGTCAACTTTGGATGGATCAAGATTTTCGTGATAGTGACCGTTCACAATCATCATGGGGGCGCCAACACAGCCGGCCAGACACTCTTCTTCCTGGACTAAAGTGATTCGCCCGTCAGCGGTGGTTTGACCCATTTCTATGCCCAGCTTTTTCTGCAAATGGCTGGCCAGATCGTTAGCGCCGCGGAGCCAGCAGGAGATGTTAGTGCACAGGGCAACTTTGTTGCGGCCGCAGGGCTCAAGGTGAAACAGCGAATAAAACGACGCCACTTCGTAGGCCCAGGCCGCAGGAATATCCAGATACTCGGACACCGCGGTAATCAGCTCTTTGCTTAGCCAGCCGCCATTTTGATCCTGGGCCGCAGTCAGCGCCTGGATCACCGCCGAACGTTTTTGCTCAGCGGGGAATTTGGCTACCCAGTGGTCAATTTTTTGAAGGGTTTCAGGCGTCAGAGCGCTCATCGGTCAATTTCCCCAAAGACGATGTCCTGGGTGCCAATAACCGCCACCACGTCGGACAGCATGTGGCCTTTCACCATTTCATCCATGGCAGCCAGATGGGGAAAGCCCGGTGCCCGCAGGTGCAGCCTGAACGGCTTGTTGGAGCCATCGGACACAATGTAGGCGCCAAACTCACCCTTGGGTGCTTCCACCGCGGCGTAGGTCTCTCCTGCAGGCACGCAGTAGCCTTCGGTGAACAGCTTAAAGTGATGAATCAGAGACTCCATATCGTCTTTCATCTCTTCCCGACTGGGGGCAATCACCTTCTGGTTGTCGATCATCACCGGACCCGGGTTGTCTCTCAGCCATTTCACACACTGCTGAATAATGCGATTGGACTGGCGCATTTCTTCAATCCGCACCAGATAGCGGTCGTAGCAATCGCCGTTGGTGCCAATGGGAATGTCGAAGTCCACATCAGCATAGGCGGCATAGGGCTGTTTTTTGCGCAGATCCCACGCAATCCCTGAGCCTCGCAGCATCGGACCGGTGAAGCCCAGCTGCAGGGCCCGCTCTGGGCTCACCTCACCAATGTGCACCGTGCGCTGTTTCCAGATTCGGTTATCGGTGAGCAGGGTCTCGTATTCATCCACCTTGCTGTAAAAATCGGCGGCAAAAGCGTCGATAAAATCCAGCATGCTGCCTTCACGCCAGGAATTAACCCGCTTTAGATCATCACCTTTGGTCCACTGGCTCTCACGATAGACCGGCATCTGCTGGGGAAGATCCCTATAGACCCCGCCAGGCCGGTAATAGGTGGCGTGCATGCGCGCGCCGGAGACAGCCTCATAGCAGTCCATTAACTGTTCGCGTTCTCGAAACGCATACAGAAACAGCGCCATGGCGCCCAGATCCAGACCGTGGGTGCCGATCCACATCAGGTGATTCAGAATCCGGGTGATTTCATCAAACATGGTACGGATGTACTGAGCCCGAATCGGCGCCTGCACGCCCAGCAAATTTTCTATGGCTAAAACGTAGGCGTGCTCGTTACACATCATCGACACGTAATCGAGACGGTCCATATAGCCAATGGACTGGTTGTAAGGCTTACTTTCTGCCAGCTTTTCGGTGCCCCGGTGCAGCAGACCGACGTGGGGGTCAGCGCGCTGCACCACCTCACCGTCCATCTCCAATATCAGCCGCAGTACGCCGTGGGCCGAGGGGTGCTGGGGCCCAAAGTTCATGGTGTAGTTACGAATCTCAGCCACGGGAACCACCTTTATTGCCCGAGTGGGCGTAGCGGGAATCGGAGCGAATCACTTTCGGAACCAATACCCGGGGCTCGATGCTTACCGGCTGGTAGATCACCCGGCGTTTTTCCGGGTCGTAACGGACTTCCACATTGCCCACCAGAGGAAAATCTTTACGAAACGGATGACCGATGAAGCCATAATCGGTGAGCAGCCGCCGCAGGTCCGGGTGGCCTTCAAAAATCACCCCAAACAGGTCAAAGGTCTCGCGCTCAAACCAGTTGGCTGCGGCCCAGATGTCAACCAGGGAAGGCACCGCGGGAACCTCATCATCAGCGACCTTGCAGCGCAGTCGCAGACGTTCGTTGTGGGAAATCGACAACAGATGAATCACCACCGCGTAACGCTGGCCGGTTACCGAGGTCGGTCGGCCGGCCCAATCGAATCGGCCTGGTCCGGAGTTGCCTTCCACCGCCCGGGAGAAGGTCTCGGAGCTTGCATCGCCGGTCTCCCACTCGTCTTCGCCGTAGGTCAGATAGTCCACACCGCACAGATCGGTGAGCTGCTCAAAACCCAGATCATCCCTGGCCCGTCGACAACATTCGAGCCAGTTTTGGGCGGAGGTGACGACGGTCAGCTGGGCACCGGACTCAATCACTTCGTCGGTGAGGTCAGCCAGCGCATCACGCACTCGGTCAGACAACGATAAGGGTTTTTCTACCATGAAATTTCAAGCTGCCGTATCGGATTCAGCGAGCAATGGTGCTGGTCTTTCGCACCTTCGACTGAAGTTGAAGGATGCCGTAGATCAACGCTTCTGCGGTGGGCGGACAGCCAGGAACGTAGATATCCACCGGCACGATTCGGTCACAGCCGCGCACCACCGAGTAGGAATAATGGTAATAACCGCCGCCATTGGCACAGGAACCCATGGAAATGACCCATTTAGGCTCAGCCATCTGGTCGTACACTTTGCGCAGCGCCGGGGCCATTTTGTTAACCAGGGTACCTGCGACAATCATCACGTCTGACTGGCGCGGACTGGGGCGAAAAATCACCCCGAACCGGTCCAGGTCATAGCGAGCAGCACCAGCGTGCATCATTTCCACAGCGCAGCAGGCCAGACCAAAGGTCACCGGCCACATGGAGCCGGTGCGGGCCCAGTTCATCAACGCATCCACCGAGGTGGTTGCAAAGCCTCGATCCAGCACCGGGTTGTCATTTTCCGGCCGCAGAATATCGTCAACCACACCCAGGCCGTACTCGTTATCCGCATCGGTGGCATTGCGCGAAGACATCAACATTTTCATCAGGCAGCAGCCTTTTCAGAACACGGGTGGAGGCAGTAGAGAGTCTTCATTCCCAGTCCAGCGCCCCCTTTTTCCATTCGTAGATGAAGCCAATTACTAAGATCAGCAAAAATAAGGTCATCGACGCCAGTCCGAGCATGCCAATCTTGTCCAGCACCACAGCCCAGGGAAACAGGAAGGCGATCTCCAGATCAAAAATGATGAACAAAATGGCCACAAGATAATAGCGAACGTCGAATTTCATGCGGGCGTCTTCAAACGCTTCAAAGCCGCATTCATAAGGCGCCAGTTTTTCCGCTGATGGCTTGTTAGGCCCAATGATACCGCCGGCTAACACCAGCACGGCGCCAAAGCCGAGGGCTACAAATAGAAACAACAATATGGGCAGGTACTGAGCTAGCATGAGCTTATGTCTATCGTATCGGCGCCCAGCCCCAGGGGCTTGAGGTCGCTGATTTTTCCTCAGAATCAATCATTAAATGGTGCCGAAGGCCGGACTCGAACCGGCACGGCTTTCGCCACTGCCCCCTCAAGACAGCGTGTCTACCAATTCCACCACTTCGGCAATGTGTTTCCGGCTATTTCCGGTTCAGGGCTGCGGTGTTTCCTTACTGCTGTCCTCGCCGGCCGCTGTTTCCCCCTCCGGGACGGCGGACTCGGACCCCTCTAACGCCGGGGCCATGATCTGGGGTGCAATGTCTTCTGACTGCATCGAAGGCGCGTCATCAACCCCGGGCAGATCAACCGCCGGTACCTCAAGCTCAGGCACCTGGGGCGGAGCACCGTCATCTATGACTTCTCCCATAATCCCCAGGTCAGGACCGGTAAGCTTGCTTGCCGCTCGACTGGCAAGCACCGCCATGGTCATGCTGACGGCAAAAAACCCAATCGCCAGCAGCGCCGTGCTGCGGGTAAGAAACGAACCTGATCCACGAGCACCAAACACGGTGCCTGACGCGCCGGCACCAAAGCCGGAGCCTGCGGCGGCACCAGGGCCCCGCTGAATAAGGATAATGGCAATCATCGCGATGGCGATGAGCACCTGAATAATGCTGAAAATAGCGTCCATTTAATTGTCCGGTGTTCTGTCCTGTAGTTTTGTCTGCGCCAACCTGGGCTGCAGGGCTACGTTAACGGTGCGCAGCCGAAGCCGTTGGCTTCTGCCCTCAGCTGCGGGCCGTCGCAGATTCTCCCGCCGCGCGACATATTGGCAGGAAATTATCAGCCGACAACGAGGCGCCTCCAATCAGGCCTCCATCGATGTCTGCCATGGCGAACAGCTCAGCGGCGTTACTGCCTTTCACGCTGCCGCCATAAAGAATGCAAATTTGGCCGGCAATTGTACCATCGGAGGCGGCAATTTTGGACCGGATAAAGCCATGAACTTGCTGAGCCTGCTGCGGACTTGCCGTCAGCCCGGTGCCAATGGCCCAAACGGGCTCGTAGGCCAGTACGCAGCGAGCCAGGCTTTCCAGCCCCAAAACCTCGATCACCGCGTCAAGCTGCTCCGCCACCACAGCTTCGGTGCTGCCGGCTTCACGCTGCTCCAGGGTTTCCCCCACGCAGATCACCGGTGTCAACCCACCAACCAATGCTGCCGCCGCCTTTTGGGCCACCAGGGAGCTGCTTTCGCCATGCAGTGTGCGGCGCTCCGAATGGCCGACCAGGGTCATTGAGGCGCCACAATCGGCGATCATCGCCGCGCTGATTTCGCCGGTAAAGGCGCCATGTTCATGAATACTGAGGTCCTGAGCGCCCACTAAAATTCCGGTCTCTGTCGCCAGGCTGGCCACTGAAGCCAGATAAGGCGCTGGAACAAAAACCGCAACGCCGCAGTCACATCCGTCGGCCAAACCCGCCGCAATGGACTGGATCAGATCCGCGTTAGCCGCGTGCGTTCCATGCATTTTCCAGTTGCCCGCAACCAGCTTGCGACGCATAGGCCTAAAACCCCCGAAATTCGACGCGCAAGGATAACGGTGGCGCTGTCGGGGCGCAAGGGCCGTGTCAGGGACAGTTCAACTCGTACAGCGGACCGGTGAACCTCACCAAAGAGGCGCTGCCGGTCTGCACAGTGGCGCCTTCAAATGCTCCGCTGTAGCTCAACACCAGCCCCTGACAGGCGGAGAAACTTAGATCCAGCGCGCCCCAGGGCAAGGTAACTACCTCCGCTGGATCAAAATCAGCGCCAAACCCTGTGCCCCGGGTTTCAACCAGCTGCAGAGCGCTGATCTGGCCACTGGCCGGATCAAAGGGCCCGCTGCCAACCAGCCAGCGCTGCTGCCCTCCGTTGTAGGTAAACCAGCTAATGAAGGCCGTCGGCACATCTCCACGCAGCTCCAGGTCCACCAATACCCCCTCCCCGCCCCGGGCTGGGTCGTACCAGGCGCCGGCGTGGCCAACGCCCAGGTTCACGCCCTGGCTATTCACCGGCTGTTCAGCGAGCAGCTTGCTGGCTGATCCATCGGTGCAATCATCCAAGGCCAATAGACTGCTCAGCAGCGGTACAAACTGCCGCTGACCGCTGCTGGCGGCGTCAGGACCTGTGTATTGCCAACTCAGCTGGCCGCAGGAAAGGCGGGTAATAGTGACGCTGCCCCACTGCTCAAGCACAACCTCGTCCGCATCAAAGGCATCGCCAAAGCCCGTGCCGGAGGTGCGAAAAAGCTCTGTGGTCAGTTCGGACTGGCCTGGCTGGAAAACCGCCGGACCGCCCACCAGCCAAAGCTGCTCATTGTTTTGATAGGTGTACCAACTGGCAAACAGTGTAGGCGTCGAGTTCAGAGTACCCACCTCAATCATAATGCCCTCACCGGGTCTGGCTGGATCAAACCAGGCCCGGCTGTCGGCGCCGGTGAAGCCACTGACGCTGCCACCCTCGCCGTTGATCAGATAGACCCGGCCCGCATTAGAGCCGGCCTGGTCGGTCAGACGTGAACCCACCAGAATTTCCGGATTGCCATCACGATCTACGTCCAGGGCGCCGGCAATTCTGTCCCCTACCTTGTCACCAGCCCCCTGGCCCAGCAGCTTAAGACCACGCCCGGATCCCGCCAGTTGTTCCACGTTCAGGCTGGCCGGCAGGGTCGCGCTGCCATAGACCAGGTAGACGGCGCCGGCCTCTGGGCCACCCTCGCCATCAGACTTGGCGCCGATCATGAAGTCGTCGATGCCATCACCGTTGATATCGCCGGCCCCAGCGATGGCATCTCCCAGGCCCTGTCCGGCACTGCCGAAAAGGACCACGCCTTGACTGCCATTGCCGCCGTTGGCAGGCAGCAGGCCAGCCAGATCGAACTGCTGGGGCAGCGGGCTGGCGGCGCTGCGCCCGAACAGCACATAGACGGTGCCGCTATCGTCACCGCCGTGATCAGCCCCTGGCGCGCTTACGGCCAGATCCGGACGACCATCAGCATTCACATCGCCGATGCCGGCCATGGCTTCGCCGGACAGGTCTTCGGCCTGATCACCCAGCAGCCGGTGATACTGGGCCCGAACCTCTTCCAGGGCCAGATCAATGCCGGTATCAAAGCCCAGGCCGGCGGCAGACGGCTGACCGGGGATCAGAAATCCGGCGCTGTTGGCTATGCCATCGGATGCGCTGGCACTGGGCGAGCCCAGCAGCAGGTCATCCACACCATCACCGGTGAAATCCCCAAGATTGCCAAGCCGGCTGCCCAGGGCGTTATCGGCTACATCAGCCAAGATGCCAAAGCCGTCATCACCGCTGGCGAGATTGGATTGCAGATTGACCATCCGGAACACCCCAGGCCATGGGTTATCTGCCCGTCGACCGTAGATCACGTAGATCAAACCAGGTCGCCGCACTCCGGCGCTGAAGAGTCTATTACCAATAACCATGTCAGCAACGCCGTCAGCGTTGATGTCCAGATTTCCGGTCAGGTCAATGCCAGATGAGCTGCCGGCCTGACTGCCCTCAAACTTCACCCCAAAGCCGCTGTTGGTGTCATCGCCGGTGTCGAGTACCTGAAGGTTCAGCTCAGCCGGCATCGGCTGGCTGGCTGACCGGCCAAACACCAGATAAGCACCGCCGCCGCCGATCGGATTGGGAATCAGGGGAGAGCCAATCAGCAGGTCATCAATGCCGTCGCCGTTGACATCGCCGGCGTTGGCCAGGGAACTACCCACGTTTTCATTGGTTTGGGTGCCGTAAAGCACAAAGCCTTCGCTACCGTCTCCACCACCGGCGACGGGAATGCGGCCAAGGTCCAGGTTCTGCAAAGCCTGAGAGCCGCCAAACAGGACATAAACTGCCCCAGCATTGGCCATGGAACCAGCGGCGTCCGGCACATCAAAACCCTGGGCTGACAGGGCCAGATCGTTTACCCCGTCGGCGTTGAAATCCCCTTCACCGGCCACCGCCCAGCCCAGCAAATCGCCGCTGGCCGCACCATCGATCAGCAGCCCTCCGGAATCAACTACCGCCGTAGGCAGATCAATGACCGCTGTTTGGGCGGCAACCCCAAGCCAAAACAATAGCCCTGGCACTGCGGCCAGGCTGGTCTTAATCATTGTTTTAAACATCAAAGGCACTCGATGGGTTTGCCGATCATTGTAGAGATGAGCGGACCAACTACGCAAGCTTTCGTAGGTGGTTTTTCTGGCCGGGGTCAGCCAGTAACGGCGGGCTAACCGCTAAGAACCCCCTCTAGCAGGCTGTTGAAAAAGCCATCCATGGCGTTTTCAACATCGACAACGAAAAATGTCATTTTCCGTTGTCTCACATTTTCAATGACTTGCAGTCAATGAAAATGTCGGCACATCCCTGTGCCGAGCGCAGACTGTAAGAAATGCGATTTTTTCAACAGGCTAGGCAGCCCGTAGCCTGGCCCAGCGCATCGCCTGAGCACGGATCGATGGGTTTGCGTGGAGAGAGCTTGAGCGGGCTAGGGCCGATTCGGCCGGTCAGGAATCTCTAACCACACTTTGCGAGCAAGGTAGCTATCGCGGTGGCGCTTGAATATCGCCAGCACAGCCTCGTCAGTTTCCATCGCAATGGCTTCGTCCACAGCCACCTCTGCGCTGAGAAAATCGCCGGCTGCCGCATAGGCCGCTGCCAGATTATCCATCTGATTGGCGCTTTTCAGGCCACGGCGGTAAACCTGATCAAAGGCCATTCGCAGGGCCCGTGAGCCATCGCGACCCCTGGGATCGGGGCAGGTGGCCAGCACCCACACCAGGTTGCTGCGGGCTAATGGATGGTCCACCGCATCAGCCTTCTCAAGCCACTTCACCGCCGAATCGCAGTCCGCCCCGGTTCCTGCCATGCCTTGGAACAGATACATCCCTAGACTTGCCTGGGCATCAGCCAGGCCTGCTTCTGCCGCGCTGCGGGTCCAGTCCAAGGCCTGGGTTTCGTCGCGAACGTCGTCAAACTGGCTCAGCACGACTCCCAGCCTGAACATGGCGTGCACGTGCTGCTGGCGGGCCGCCTGCAGCAGCCAGTCCCGGGCCTGCTCAAGGTCGGAAACCGTGTCATGGTTTTCCAGATACCAGGTGCCCAGC
>CAYGPO010000002.1:0-29140 GCA_964351665.1 uncultured Gammaproteobacteria bacterium
AGTGAGGCGGTTGCCATAGCGCGCCGGGAATTTGGTGAATATCACCTGCTAACCGCCGTCTATATGGAGAATTTGGGCAACGTCTGGTATCGCACAAATCGGTTGCCTGACAGCCTGAAGGGGCTGAAGAAGATATTGGAAATTCGTACGAAGGTGTTGGGGCCAGAGCATGAAATGGTTGGACGCACCCTGGCCAATATTGGAACACTGTACGGGATTTCGGGAAACCAGGATCTGGCAAGTAGCTACCTGCAGCAGTCACTGGAGGTTTTTGAGGCGGCGCTGCCAGACAATCATCCATTGATTGCACAGCTCTTATCGATGATCGCAGCCCAGGAAATGACTAGCGGGAAGCTGGCCCAGGCCATCAGCCGGCTGCAACGGTCGATGGCCATTCGCACCGAGGTGTTCGGAGCGGATCAGTGGCAGACAGCGCAGATTAACGAACAGCTGGGGCGGGCCCATGCCCTCGCCGGTCAGCCCTGCCGGGCGGCGGTCCAGCTTGATCAGGCGCTAAGAATCACAACCGACACCTTTGGGGCCGAAGATCAACGGGTCATTGCGGTAACGGCGCAGCTCAGCGAACTTGCCGAGGACAGAACGAGATGTGCGCCAACGGGGCAGTAACGACCATGGCAAATGCTGTTTGGTCGATACTCTGTTGCCCCAAATCGGCGGACGTGGCGATGCCCGGCTCGCCAACAGATCAGGCGCTGTCAGCTGTCGCTTTGTTCGCCTTCTGCCGGCGCTGGCTCGTCGGTTTCGTCTCCGGTCTCCTGCACATCTGGTACCGGGCCGTCGATGCCCTTGTCCCGCCGGGTCAGCGCTCTGGCCGTTTCCCGGTCCAGCTTTTCGATTCGGGCGATGGTGTAGGGAAATCCGTCCACCTCGATTCGATCAAAATTGGCGTAAATGTGGTTGTTGTCGAAGCGAAACGCCACCCGGCGGTCGTTCTGCAGGCCCGGAGCCTTGCGCGCCAGGGTCAACAGGTAGGGCCGGAAAGGGCTGACGAAAAGCACCAGTCGCTGATCGTCTACGGCGCTCCAGCTTGAAATACTGGGCACCCAGAGCTTTTTCATGGGCTCTCCGTAGAGTGATTGGTTGCGCTGGCCAGCATCACCAATAACCTGCCTGGCATCTCCGCCCCCCAGGGATAGGGGTTTTTCATCGTTGCCAATGACCATGTCGAACTTGGGCTGCGAGGCGTCTGCCTCAGCCACCGGGGCCGGGTCCTGGGCAAAAGCCGGCAGTGACAGCGTCAACGCGCTGGCCATCAGCAAAATCAATGACTTATTCATGTCCACTCCTCAGTCCGTGGGTCACCATATACGTCTGACCCCAAGCCTTTAGCAAAATTCAGCCTGCTCTTACGATGAATTAGCTGCCGTTGCGCCAACGTGAACAAAGTTCAGCGTATTGGGCAGCGCCCGGCGATGGGGTAGCATGCGCGATTACTCAGCAGTTCAGCCCAACAGGCTCTACGGAAAATCATGGAACCCACCTACAACCCCCATCAGCTGGAGCCGGAAATTCAGGCTGACTGGGACGCCCGGGAAGTGTACCGGGTCACCGAAGATTCCGAACGCGAAAAGTACTACTGCCTCTCCATGCTGCCTTATCCTTCCGGTGCGCTGCACATGGGCCACGTTCGTAACTACATGATTGGCGACGTGATTTCCCGCTATGAGCGGATGTGCGGAAAAAATGTGCTGCAGCCCATGGGCTGGGACGCCTTTGGCCTGCCGGCGGAAAACGCAGCAATCAAAAACCAGGTGCCTCCGGCGCGCTGGACCTACGCCAACATCGACCACATGCGTGGCCAGCTCAAGCGGCTGGGCTACGCCTACGATTGGTCCCGGGAGATCACCACCTGCCGGCCGGATTATTATCGCTGGGAACAGCAGATGTTTGTTCGGCTGTTCCGCAAGGGCCTGGTTTACCGGCGCAACGCCACGGTCAACTTTGACCCGGTGGACCAGACCGTGCTGGCCAACGAGCAGGTGGTGGATGGCCGGGGCTGGCGCTCCGGTGCGCTGGTTGAGCGGCGGGAGATTTCCCAGTGGTTTTTGAAAATCACCGACTACGCTCAGGAGCTGCTGGACAAACTGGATGATCTGGACGGCTGGCCGGATTCGGTCAAGACCATGCAGCGCAACTGGATCGGTCGCTCTGAAGGAGCGGAATTTTCCCTGCAGATTTGCGACGCTGAGGGTACGGTCAACGGCGAGCATTCGCTGGCGGTTTATACCACCAGGCCCGATACCAGTTTCGGCATGACCTACTGCGTGCTGGCGCCGGAACATCCCTTGGTGCAAGAGATCGTCACTGCCGAGCAGGCAGAGGCGGTGAAGGCCTTCCAGAAAACCGCAGCATTGGCCAGTGAGATTGATCGGCTGGCCGATGGCAGCCTGGATAAGCGTGGCGTGTTCACCGGTGCCTATGCCCTCAATCCGTTCAGCGAAAAACCGGTGCCGGTGTATCTGGCGGACTACGTGCTGATGGGTTATGGCACCGGTGCCATCATGGCGGTGCCGGGGCAGGATCAGCGGGACTGGGATTTTGCCAAGTCCTACGACCTGCCCATCATCCGCACGGTGCAGCCACCGGAGGATTTTGACGGTGAGGCTTACAAAGGCGATGGCCCGGCCATCAATAGCCAGTGGCTGGACGGGCTGGCGGTGGACGAGGCCAAAGAAAAAGCCCTGGACTGGCTGGAGCAGCAGGGCCTGGGCCAGCGAACGGTGAACTATCGTCTGCGCGACTGGGGCGTATCGCGGCAGCGCTACTGGGGTTGCCCGATCCCAATGATTCACTGTGAGGCCTGTGGCGACGTGCCGGTGCCTGAAGAAGATCTGCCGGTGGTGCTGCCCGAGGACGTGGAGTTTATGGGCGTGCAGTCACCGATCAAGGCAGACCCAAAATGGCGTCAAACCATCTGCCCTGAGTGTGGCGCCTCAGCGCAGCGGGAAACCGACACCTTCGACACCTTTATGGAGTCGTCCTGGTACTACGCCCGTTACTGCTGCCCGGATGCTGATGCCATGGTGGACCAGCGCGCCAACTACTGGCTGCCGGTGGACCAATACGTGGGCGGCATTGAACACGCGATTTTGCATCTGATGTATTTCCGTTTTTATCACAAGCTGATGCGCGATGCCGGCCTGGTGGACAGTGACGAGCCGGCGACCCAGCTGCTGTGCCAGGGCATGGTGGTGGCAGAGACCTTCTACCGGGAAGATTCCGAGGGCGTTCGCAGCTACTTTAACCCCCAGGACGTTCAGCCCCAGTTTGATGAGCGGGGCGCTGTGGTGGGGGCCACCGCGATCAGTGACGGCGCGGCGGTGCAGATCGGCAGCCCGGAGAAAATGTCCAAGTCGAAGAACAACGGCGTGGATCCGGTCAACCTGATTGAGCAGTTCGGCGCCGATACGGTGCGGCTGTTTTCGGTCTCCGATTCGCCGCCTCACCAGTCACTGGCGTGGTCAGAATCCGGGGTTGAGGGAGCCAATCGTTTCATCAAGCGGCTGTGGCGCAACGTGGCGGAACACATCAATCAGGGTGGGGCCGGCGAGCTGCAGGTAGAGGCCCTGAACGATGAGCAGCGAGATTTGTATCGAAAGCTGCATGAGACCCTGGCCAAGGTGGGTGATGATATCGGGCGTAGGCGTACCTTTAACACCGCCATCGCCGCCACCATGGAGCTGGTCAACGCCGCCTCCCGGCACCCTGGCCAGTCCGACGTTGATCGGGCGCTGTTGCAGGAGGTATGGGAGAAGGTGGTGACGATACTGTCGCCCATGGTGCCCCACGTCTGTCAGGCTCTGTGGGTTAACCTGGGTCGCAGTGATGACGTGATTGATCAGCCCTGGCCTGAGAGTGATCCGGCGGCCCTGGTTCGTGATCAGCTGGAAATTGTGGTGCAGGTCAATGGCAAGGTCCGGGGGCGAATTTCGGTGGCCGCCGACGCCAGTCGCGAGGCGCTGGAAGCACTGGCTTTAGCTGAGCCCAATGCGGTCCGGTTTATCGGTGAGGCCACGGTGCGGAAGGTCATTGTGGTACCGAAGAAACTGGTGAATATCGTGATTGGCGGATGACGCCCAGGTCTTTACATCCCGGTCTTGTTGGGCTGACAGCGCTGCTGTCAGTGCTGCTGGCCGGCTGCGGTTTTGCGCTGCGCGGCAGCGCTGATCTGGCGCCGGAAATGTCGGCTATCAGCATGAATCTGCCCAGCAACAATCCGCTGGCCCGGGAGCTGAGCACGCTGCTGGTCGCCGGCGGCAGTGAGCTGGTGGACGCCGCTGCGGCCAGCGCTTTGATGGTGTTTGAACGCAACGATCTGATTCGCGACGTGCAGTCCGTGGGGGCCACCGCGCGGGTGCGGGAGTTTGCCCTGCGCTACGAGGTTGCCTTTCGGGTCAAGGCCCGGGACGGTCGTGAGCTGGTGCCGCTGACTCAGCTGGAAATTTTCCGCGACTACACCTTTGATCAAGGCCAGGTGCTGGGCGCGGCCAGCGAAGAAGAATTTCTGCGCGATGAAATGACCCGCGAAATGGCGTCGCGAATTGTTCGCGCGCTGGCTGTGCCCTGACTCGTGCAGCTGGCTCCCGAACGCATTGACGCCCAGGTCAGTAAGGCCCTAAGTCCGCTGTACCTGATTTCCGGCGATGAGCCCCTGCAGGTGCTGGAGGCGGCGGACGCGGTTCGCGCAGCCGCTCGCCAGCAGGGGCTGACCGAGCGGCTGGTGTTTGAGGTGGATAAGAGCTTTGATTGGAGTCGGCTGGCCTCAGACAGCGCCAATATGTCGCTGTTTTCCTCCCGCCGCCTGCTGGATTTACGCCTGCCCACGGGCAAACCTGGCCGGGACGGCGGCGCTGCCATTCGGGCCTTCGCTGACCAGGTCACCGACGACGGTGATGTGCTGTTGATCAGCGCCGGCAAAATCGATAAGTCTTCCCGCACCAGCGCCTGGGTCAAAGCCATCGATCGGGTGGGGGTGTTTGTTACCTGTTGGCCGGTGCGCCCGGCGGAACTGCCAGCCTGGCTGAGTCAGCGCTTTATTAGCCGCGGCGTCAGTGCGGACGCCGCCGCCTGTCGCGCCTTGGCCAGCCGTATTGAAGGCAATCTGCTGGCAGCTGCGCAAGAGGTGGATAAGCTTGCGCTGCTCAGAGCCGGTGAAACCGTCACCGCTGCAGATATTGAAGAGGCGGTGTCGGACAACGCGCGGTTTGACGTGTTTAAGCTGTCGGACGCTGCCCTGGAGGGGGATTTGCCCCGGGCCCTTCGAGTGGCCCGTGGGCTGGCCCTGGAGGCTGCTCCGCTGCCGGTGGTAGCCTGGACTCTGACCCGGGAGGCGCGGCTGCTGCTGACTCTCAGGCAGGCCCTGGCGGTGGGAGCCAATATGCAGGCGATTTACCGCGCCAACGCGGTCTGGGATGCGCGAAAAAACCTGTTGCAACGCGCCATGCGCCGCCTCAACGAGGCCCAGTTGAGCCAGGCCTTGGCTCAGTGTGCGCTGCTGGATCGCCAGACCAAGGGGCTGGCCAGCGGCGACCCATGGCAAAGTGTGGAATCTCTGTTGACCCTTTTTTGCCTGGGCCGGACGCTGCAGTCCAGCGCCGCTCAGGCGCTGGCATCGTGATCAGCCGTTGACGGAAACCAGCTCCGAACCCGCCCTTCGGATTGTGCTGGGTGGCACCTTTAACCCGGTGCACTTCGGCCACCTGAGTGTTGCCAGCCAGATCGCCTGGCAGTTTTCCGCGCCGGTGCATTTGGTGCTGTCGGCCCGTCCGCCCCACCGCCAGGGGGTGGTGAGCGCAGAGCAGCGCTGGGAAATGCTGCAGCTGGCGCTGAAGGGGCAGCCCGAGCTGATCGCCGATCGCCGGGAACTGGACCGAGACGGCCCCTCGTTTATGGTTGATACCCTGGCCGCCCTGAAGCAGGAGTTTCCCGCCACGGCGGTGTGTCTGGCCCTGGGCAGCGATGCTGCCGCCGGGCTGGATTCCTGGCACCGCTGTGAAGAGCTGGCTGGCCTGTGCCACCTGATTGTGATTGAACGTCCCGGCCAGCAGCCCAGGCGCCGACCTGAAATGCTGGATGAATTGGGTTTTTCGCCGGCGCAAAAACCGCAGCACCTGAGGACTGATCAAAGCGGCTGCTGGCTGCCCATGACCAGCGTAGCGCTGGAAATTTCCGCCAGCGCCATCCGTCAGCTGGCAGCGGCGGGAGGGCCGATAAATTTCATGACACCGGCCTCGGTGGTTGAGTATGTGTCCGCGGCGGGGCTTTATGCGCGTTGATCCGGGGTTATAGCCCTCCTACAATGATTCAATTCTCCTTTACCTGAGGTATTCATTCACTTGAAAAAGGGCTCAATTGCCGGTCCAAATTCCGGCTCAGATTCATCTCCGTTTACCCCGGATCAGCTTGCTGAAATGGTGTATGAGGTTCTAGATGACGCCAAAGGGGTGGATATCACCACCATCGATGTGCGCGGCAAAACCTCCATCACGGACTTCATGATCGTTGCATCCGGCACCTCTACCCGGCACGTGAAAACCCTGGCTGACAGCGTCATCATGCGCAGCAAAGAAGACGGGCTGGACGTTATCGGGGTGGAAGGTGAGCGTGAATCGGAGTGGATATTAGTTGACCTGGCCGATGTGCTGGTTCATTTGATGGTGCCCCGGGCAAGAGCCTTTTATGCGCTGGAATCCCTCTGGGCGGTGGACGGCGACACCGCGGCCGGCGCCACCCCCTGACGTGCTGGCGCCCACGCGGTGAATATTCGGCTGCTCGCCGTCGGCGGCAGAATGCCCGACTGGGTCAGCACCGGCTTCGAAGACTACCAACGTCGCCTGCCGCCGCATATTAACCTCCAGTTGACCGAAATCCCTCTGCCCAAGCGGCGTGTCTCCCAGCCCCTTGAGAAAAATTTGGCGCAGGAAGGACAATCCCTGCTGAAGGCGGCCCAGGGGGCTGTTCGCTGCATCGCTCTTGAGGTCCAGGGCAAGGCTCTGAGCACTCGTCAGGTGGCCGATCAGCTGCAAACATGGCTGGGGCTGGGCGGCGATGTGGCGCTGCTGGTGGGCGGTCCCGACGGTCTGTCAGCTGATGTGCTAAGCGGCTGTCAGCAGCGCTGGTCCTTGGGGCCGCTGACCCTGCCTCACCCGCTGGTGCGCATAGTGCTGGCCGAGCAGCTATATCGAGCTCATAGCATTATTGAAGGTCATCCCTACCATCGTGCATAGCGCCAACGTTAACCTATGGCTGGCCTCCAAATCGCCCCGGCGCGCGGAGCTGCTGAGCCAGATTCAGGTGCCCTTTGAGCTGCTGTCGGTGGCCGTGGAAGAAAGCCCCGGGGCGGTGGAAACCGCCGCTGATTTCAATCTGCGGGTGGCCTGCGATAAAGCCCTGGCCGGCGCAGCAGTCAGGTCCCAGCCTGCACCGGTGCTGGGCGCCGATACCGAAGTGGCCCTGAATCAGCGAATTTTTGGCAAGCCCGAATCGGCCGACCAGGCCCGGGAGATGCTTGGCGCCTTGTCGGGCAATACCCATCAGGTTTACTCAAGCGTAGCTCTGGTTAACAGCCAAGGTGAACTCAAATCGGCCCAGCAGGTCAGTAAGGTAACCTTCGACAAGTTGTCCCCCCAGCGCATCGATGCCTATATCGCCAGCGCCGAATATCAGGGCCGCGCTGGCAGCTATGCGATCCAGGGGCTGGGCTCCAGTCTGGTGGCGCACATCGAAGGCAGCTACTCTGGAGTAATGGGGCTGCCCCTGTTTGAAACCATTCCGCTGCTGCGCTGGGCAGGCGCCGTACCCGACAAAAGCCCGCTAAGCCTATGAGTGAAGAAATACTGATTAACGTCACCCGCAGCGAAACCCGCGTTGCGGTGCTGGAAAACGGCATGCTGCAGGAGCTGATTGTTGAACGCAGCAGCCGGCGGGCTTATCTGGGGAATATATACCAGGGTAAGGTTGTGCGGGTCCTGCCCGGCATGCAGGCGGCGTTTGTTGACGTGGGCCTGGAACGGGCGGCCTTTCTGCATGCCTCAGACATCAGCCGGCGGCATACTGAAACCGATGATTCCGAACCCTCGGAAACCCCGCCCATTGGCCAGCTGCTGCGCGATGGTCAGAGCATTTTGGTGCAGGTAATCAAAGACCCCATCGGCAGCAAGGGTGCTCGACTCACCACCAACATCTCTATCCCCTCACGGTTCCTGGTGCTAACCCCGTCATCGTCCCAGATTGGGGTTTCTGTGCGGATCGAAGATACCGACGAGCGGGAACGACTGCGGGCCGTGGTGGAGCTTGCCCGGGCTGAAGACAAAAAAACCGGCTACATATTGCGGACCAATGCTGAAGGCATGGATACCTTCGCTATTCGGGCTGATCTGGCCTACTTAAACAAACTCTGGGAAATGATCCAGCAGCGTTCCTTAAGTGCTAAACCCGGTGAGTGTGTGTACGAGGACCTGGCGCTGGAAGTGCGCGCCCTGCGGGACATGATGACCATCGAGGTGGATCGGGTGCGGATTGATTCGCCGGAGGCCTTTGCCCGGACCGTAGAGTTTGTCCAGCAGTTTATGCCGGAGCGGGCTAATCGCATCGAGCTGTATCAGCAGGAGCGACCCATCTTCGACCTTTACGGCGTGGAAGATGACATCACCAATGCCCTGGACCGCAGCGTGGCCCTGAAATCCGGCGGCCATCTGGTGATCGATCAGACCGAAGCCATGACCACCATCGACGTCAACACCGGCGGCTTTGTCGGGCACCGGAACCTGGAAGAAACCATCTTTAAGACCAACCTGGAGGCGGCCCAGGCCATCGCGCGACAGCTGCGTTTGCGCAATCTGGGAGGCATCATCATCGTCGATTTTATCGATATGGAGGAGCAGACCCACCGGGAACAGGTCATTCGGACCCTGAACAAAGCCCTGGCCAAGGACCACGCGCGATATTTTGTCTCTGAAATCTCGGTGCTGGGGCTGGTGGAAATGACCCGAAAACGCACCAGCGATTCCCTGGAACGATTGCTCTGTGAGCCATGCCCCATGTGCAGCGGCAAGGGCCGGGTGAAAACCGCCGAAACCGTTTGCAACGAGATTTTTCGTGAAATTACCCGGGCTGTTCGCCAATTTGACGCTGATCGATTGATGGTGATGGCGGCGCCCGCCATCGTGGATAAGATCCTTGACGAACAGTCCGCCACCATTGAAGCCCTGGAAGGAGGGATTCAGAAAGCCATTCGCTTCCAGCCTGAGGAACAGTACTCCCAGGAGCAGTTTGACGTGGTGTTGTTTTGATATCCAGCCCACCTGGTTGTAAAGAAGTGTGCATCGTTATGGGCTGTTTAACGGTCAATCAGTCAGCTGGTGACATAATGTTGCCGCGCTGGGCTCAATCCTAACTGACTGAATCTCCGGAGGACCAACCCGTGTTTTTTTGCTTCTTCCCATCTGCTCCGTGAGCACCCTCGTTGCCCGCTGATCAGCCACTCACCGGCTGGCGCCGTCGTCTGAGCCAGTTCAAGTCCATTGCCTGGACGGCCTTTGCCATGTGCGCCATTGGTCTGGCGGTGCTGGTGGGGCTGGGTAGCCTGCTGTTGCCCTACGCGGGCCGCTGGACGCCGCAAATAACCGGCTGGCTTGAGCAGCAGCTGGGCCAGCCGGTGCAAATCCAGCAGCTGAGTGCCCGCTGGGAAGGCAATGGCCCTCGTCTGCGCTTAAGTGGGGTGACCGTGGGCTCAGGTCGGGAAACCCTCTACATCGATGATGCTGAAGTGGCCGTGGATACTCTGGCCTTTGTTCGTCCCGGTGCAGGCCTGGCGCATTTTCGCGTGCTGGTGGAAGAAGTGGTCGTGAATCGGGATCTTAACGGCAATTGGGGCTTAAAAGGCCTGCCCGGCGGGGATGGTCCGTTACCGGCTCTGGGCCTGCTCCAGGGGATGGGGCTGCGGGCCGGCCGGCTGAGCTTTCGTGATGAGGCCACCGGTCATCAGCTTGACCTGGGTGAACTGGATTTAGACCTGCGCAACCGCGCCAAGCTGACCCGGTTGGCCGGTCAGCTGAGCCAGGCAGATCGCGGGGCTGTGCAGTTTGTGCTGGAGCAGGGCAGGGCAGGCAGTCGGGTCTATCTATCGATTCGAGATCTTGACCTTGTCCACTGGCAGCAGCAGCTGCCAGTGGCGGGCCTGGTGGCCACCGGCGGGTTTCTGGACGGCGAGCTGTGGGGCAGTTTTTCTGCGGGACAGATTGACGACCTGCAGTGGCAGGGATCCCTGGACGGGCTTCGCCTGCGGCCCCTGACCCAGGCCTCTGGGACCGATGACTTAGGGCCCCAGGCCGATGCTGGGGCGGCCGGAGACTCTGCGCTGGCACAGCCTCAGCAGATGCCGGCAGCACCGATCCTGCTCAGCCTTCGTGACGCCATCGCCCGCTTTAGCCGGGTCGATGGCGGTTGGGTGGCCCAGCTGCTTGAAGGGGAGCTGGAAACCGCCTCCGGGATCTGGGACTCATCAGCCCTGTCGGTATCGGCCGGCGGCCAACAGCTGAACTTCAGCGCTGACTGGCTGCCCTTGGCGGATCTTGCAGGCCTGCTGCCAATGCTGCAGCAGGTGCCCGAACCGGTTAAGGCCATGGTGTCCGGCAGCGAGCTGCGCGGTCTGGCCCAGGATCTTAGGCTGTCCATGGAACGGGTAGACGGAGACCTGGCCATCAACGGAGCCGTGGCCATAAGCGCCCTGGGTTGGGAAGCGGCGGGCGCCAGGCCGGGGATCAATAATCTGAACGTAGCCCTGGAATTTGACCACCAGAAGGTCACCGTCAGGCCCGCTGCAGCCAGTGCGGTGACCCTGACCATGCCCCAGGTGTTTCGCTGGCCGCTGGTGCTGACTGAGCTCGATGGTCCGCTGACGGTAAGCTGGGCTGGCAATCCACTGCTGCAAATACCCGCGCTGTCTCTGCGCACTGACGGGGTGCAGGGCATCTTGCGGCTGACCGCCGAGGCTAACGGTAATCGGCCCTTTGTCGACCTGCAGCTACACGTAAGCGAGGGCCAGGTGGCTGAAGCCAAACGTTTTTGGCCGCGCAATAAATTCAGCGAAAACTTGCTCAGCTGGCTGGACAGCGGGCTGCTGGCCGGCACCGTAACCGGGGGCACAGCGCTGCTCTACGGAGACCTGGACGACTGGCCATTTCGAAGCGGCGAAGGCCGCTTTGAAGCCCGTGCGGTGGTGGAGGGCGGGCGACTGGACTACGACAGCAGCTGGCCTATCGCCGAAGACATCGACGCCACCATTGGGTTTAACAACAGCGGCATAACGGCCACCATCAAGCGCGCCACTCTGGATCTTTTGAGCATCAGCGATAGCGATTTTCAGCTTCCCAAGTATCGGGATCCGAGGATTATATTGGACTTAAACGGCCGCGCTGAGGGTCAGGATTTTCTGACATTTCTCAGTCATACGCCGCTGCACGACAGCTATCAAAAATACCTAGAGGGTCTGAAGATCGCCGGCCCTGCCCGGGCCACGGCTCACGTTGAACTGCCCCTGAAGGTCGGTCAGCCGGATCGCAGCGTGGACGGGGTTTTCCATCTTGACGGTGCCCAGGTGAGCGATAGCAAATGGCAGGTGAGCTTCACCGAAACCCGTGGTGATGTGCGTTTTACCCATGAGGGCCTGCGGGCCGAAAACCTCTCTACCCGGTGGGAGAGCTTTCCCTCCACCCTGAGCCTTGCCACCGGCAGTTTCGTCAAAAACCCTTTGGCTGCGGCAGAAGCTCAGCTCACCGGCGTGGCCCCTGCCAGCGTCTTCAGTGCTGAGCTGCCCCAGCTGGCGCCGCTGCTTAAGCGCATACCCGCGGCCTGCGAATGGGTCGCCAGCCTGATGATTGGCCTGGACGGTGAGATGATGAGCGATGGCCCCCGGCCGCGGCTGACGGTGCAGTCATCGCTGATCGGAAGTGAGGTTCAGCTGCCAGCGCCCCTGAGCAAATTCTCCGGCCAGGCGCTGCCGATGACGGTGGGCATGGACCTGCCAGAGTTCGGCAATCTGAGCCTGGATGTTGCTGAGCTGCTGAAGTTCCGCTTCAGGCCAGCCGAGGATGGTCAGCCCTGGGGTGGCACCCTGCACCTGGGGCCCGGCGAACCCAAGGACAACGCCAATCCGGGTTTGCTGATTGAAGGTGAGATGGATTTTCTTGATCTGGACGAGTGGCAGGAGGTGCTGACAGACTTCACCGCCAGCGAGCTGCCCGATGACCACCAGCGCTGGCTGACGGCGATGGATCTACGGATCAACCGGGTCCGTTTCGCCTACCGGGAATTTTCCAACCTGCACCTGCGGACCTCACGCAACAACAACTACTGGACCCTACACATCAACGCCGATCAGATGGAAGGCAAGCTGCGGGTGCCGCTGGATCCGGACGGTCGCCGGCTGTTGCTGGCGGAGATGGAACGGCTGGAATGGCCTGCTTCCAGCCAGACTCTGGGTTCACCCACCATTGACCCGGCCAGCATTCCACCGCTGCGCTTTGTCGCCGGCAACGTCAGTTTTGACGGTGTGCCTTACGGTAGCGTCAGTTTTGAGTCTTACCCGGTGCGCAACGGCATGCACATAGACCAGCTGGAAACCCAGTCGGACACCATGGCCATTAGCGCCAACGGCGAATGGCTGTTGGAAGATGGTGAGGCCCAAAGCCAGTTCAAACTGACCATTATTGGCGATGAACTGGGCGCCATTTTTGAGGCCTTTGGCTTCAGTCGCCTGATTGAAGGCGGTCAGACCATCGTCGGGCTGGACGTCAACTGGCCCGGCGGCCTGTCGGAATTTGAAATGGCCAGCCTGAACGGCGAGATGGACGTGAGCATCAGCAACGGACAGATTGTGGAGGTGGATCCGGGCGCCGGGCGACTGTTCGGTCTGATGAGTCTGCATTCCTTGCCCAGACGCCTGACCCTGGATTTTTCCGATCTTTTCAAAACTGGCCTCACCTTCGACACCATTGAGGGTAACTTTCAGCTTGATCAGGGCAGCGCCTACACCGACGACCTGCAAATCAAGGGTCCTACCGCGGATATTGAAATCAAAGGCACTACCAGCATTGGCAGCCAGGACTACGACCAGATCGTCACGGTGATTCCTGAAGTGGGCGCCACCCTGCCCATCGTGGGAGCGCTGGCCGGCGGCGCCGGCGGCGCAGCGGCGGCGTTTTTGCTGCAGAACTTGTTCGGCCGACAAATCGACAAAATTTCCCAGTTCCACTATTCGGTGACCGGCAGTTTTCAAGACCCTCAGGTAGAACTGATCGGAGCTGATGATCAGCGCCTTGAGCTGGAAACTGCCAGGGCCCTGCGGCGGGAAGCTGAATCTGCCGCTAAAGCGCAGGAAGACGCCGATGAGTCGGCGCCTTAGGCGCCTATTTGCATAAGCGCTCCGGCTGATAGCGTCGCGGCCGGGCTTCTGTTCCAATAGACCCCCCACAAACTTACGTGACTGCAATGACCGACACTCTTGCCATGGCCCGTCAACAGCTGCTGAGCCCCGGCGGCCTGAGCGACAACGACCTGGAGACTTTGCTGGGCAGCCTGATGGCGCCATCGGTAGATGCCGCGGATCTGTATTTTCAGTTCTCCCGGCACGAGTCCTGGGTGCTGGAAGATGGCATCGTCAAAGAAGGTCATCACAGCATTGAACAGGGCGCTGGAGCCCGCGCCATGGCCGGGGAAAAAACCGGCTTTGCCTACTCCGATGAACTGGTGCTGCCGGCTCTGGTCAGTGCCAGCGAGGCTGCCAGAGCGATTGCCCGGGGTGGTCAAAACGGGGTGACCAAGGCCTGGCAAAACTCCTCCCAGAGCACCCTCTATGTGCCGGCGGATCCGCTGGACAGTTTGCCCAACGATGACAAGATCGCCTGGCTGCAAAAAATTGATGCCCTGGCCCGGGCGGAAGACCCCCGTATTCAACAGGTCATCGTCAGCGTTGCCGCCACTCACGACGTGGTGCTGGTCGCCGCCAGTGACGGCACCCTGGCCGGCGACGTGCGGCCCCTGGTGCGACTCAACGTGCAGGTGATTGCGGCCAGCGGCCAGCGGCGGGAAAACGGCAGCTTCGGCTGCGGCGGTCGCTATACTTATCAAGAGCTGTTAACCGAAGACAACGCCAAACGGGCGGCCCAGCAGGCGGTCCGCCAGGCCATCGTCAATCTTGAAGCGGTGGACGCGCCGGCGGGCTCCATGACCGTGGTACTTGGCCCAGGCTGGCCGGGGGTGCTGCTGCATGAGGCCATAGGCCATGGCCTGGAGGGGGACTTCAATCGGAAGGGAACCTCCGCCTTCAGCGGCCGCATGGGGCAGAAAGTTGCCAGCGACCTTTGCACCGTGGTGGACGATGGCACCATTGCCGATCGCCGGGGCTCTCTGAGTATTGACGACGAGGGTGTGGCCAGCCAGCGCACGGTGCTGATCGAAAACGGCCGCCTGACCGGCTACATGCAGGATAAAATGAACGCTCGACTGGTGGGCGCTGCCAGCACCGGCAACGGCCGCCGGGAGTCCTTTGCCCATCTGCCCATGCCGCGGATGACCAACACCTACATGCTGGCCGGTGAAAGTGAACCGGAAGAGATCTTGCGGTCGGTCAAACGTGGCCTGTATGCGGTCAATTTTGGCGGCGGCCAGGTGGACATCACCTCTGGCCAGTTTGTGTTTTCTGCCAGTGAGGCCTACCTGATCGAAAACGGCAAGATTGGGGCGCCGGTGAAAGGCGCAACGCTGATTGGCAACGGCCCCGAAGCCCTGACCCGGGTAGCGATGGTGGGTAACGACCTGGAGCTGGACGCCGGCGTTGGGGTGTGCGGCAAGAACGGCCAGAGTGTGCCGGTGGGGGTGGGTCAGCCGACTCTGCGCATTGACGGTATGACCGTTGGCGGTACCCAGGCCTGATGGTGCAGCGGACTTTGCCGTTGCCTCGAGGTTTCCATGGCCGACGGTTAATGAATTTGTTGTTCCATCCAGGCGCCCGATGGCGGCGCTTAGGCGGGTGGCTGGGGCGCTGGCAACTGCTTGCGTTGGTCGATCTCCCGCAGGGTCTTAAACAGCAGGCGGCTGGCGGCCGGCGGCTTTTCCGCTGCGCGCTCGGCCAGGGCCTTTTTGATCAGGCCGAGCAGCTTAGGGCGTTCAATCTCCGTTTGGTGGGCGCACAGCTGATTCACCGCCAGGCGGCCATGATCCAACAAAAAGTCCCGCCAGGTCTCCAGCCGGTGCAGCGCCGCCCGTTCGTTCAAATGGGGTTGGTCCAGCTTCGTCAGTTGCTCCATCAGATCACTGCGATCGGCCCGGCGCAGCTGTTTGGCCAGAAACATCAGCTCTCGCTTGCGAGCGACGAAGCGCGTAATGCCGCGGACTTTGACCACCAACGTTTCAATATCCGGCTGAAGGGTCAAGCCTCTAAGCTCGGTCGGACTCAACTCAACCAGCCGACGCCCCAGCTCAAACAAGGCCGCCGCATCGCGCTTGCGCTGGGATTTACTGACAACTGTGTCGTCTGCACTCACTTGAACGGACCCCGATGAAGATGGAAAAAAATCATAACCACAGTTCCCCTGAGGGTATAGATGAATGGTCCAAAGGGGAACTGGCAAGGCTCGGCGATATTGCTGCCGATGTCCTGAAAAGGGCCAAATCCGCCGGTGCGGACGGTGCCGAGGTCAGCGCCAGCAACTATCTTGGAATTTCCACCACCGTGCGTATGGGTGAAGTGGAAACCCTGGAATACAGTCAGGACCGCGGCCTTAATCTGACCGTGTATTTTGGACAGCGCAAAGGCAGCGCCTCCAGCGCGGATTTAAGCGAACTGTCCCTCAGCCGTTCCCTTGACCAGGCCTGCACCATCGCCCGTTACACCGAGCAAGATCCCTGTCACGGCCTGGCGGAGGCCAAGCTGATGGCCACCGAGCAGCCGGACCTGGATCTCTGGTCGCCCTGGGATATTAGCGTGAAAGACGCCATAGAGCTTGCCACATCCACCGAGGCCGTGGCACTGGCAGCCGATGATCGGATCGATAATTCCGAAGGTGCCAGCGTCGCCAGCGGCAGCGCTGTGTCTCTGTATGCCAACAGCCACGGCTTTGTTGGGCAACGTCGCTCCACCCGTCATTCTCTGAGTTGTCTGGTGGTGGCCCGGGACGGTGATTCCATGCAGCGCGACTACTGGTATGACACTCGCCGCCATCACGAGCAGCTGGCCGATGGCGCCAGCATTGGCAAAAAAGCTGCTCAGCGGGCCGCGGCGCGCTGCGGCGCAAAACCCATAGCCACTACCCGGGCGCCGGTGTTGTTTGTACCGGAAACCGCTCGATCCCTGCTGGGCCACCTGGTGTCGGCCATCAGCGGCGGAAATCTATACCGGGATTCATCGTTCCTGCGAGACCAGATGGATCAGCAGCTGTTCCCAGACTTTGTCACCATCGAGGAACTGCCTCTGTTGCCCCGGGGTTTGCGCTCGAGCAGCTTTGACGGCGAAGGGGTGGCCTGCCGCGCCCGGGAGATTGTCTCCAGCGGAGTGCTTAGGGGCTTTGTGTTGGGCAGCTATTCAGCGCGCAAACTGGGTCTGACCACCACCGGCAATTCCGGTGGTGTGCACAATCTTACCCTGCGGCCCGGCACAGACAGTTTTGATCAACTGGTGAAAGATATGGGGCGCGGCCTGATAGTGACGGAAATGATGGGCCAGGGGGTCAGCGTCACCACCGGCGACTACTCCCGCGGGGCGGCGGGTTTCTGGGTGGAAAATGGTGAGATTACCCATCCCGTGGAAGGGGTCACCATCGCCGGCAATCTGAAGGACATGTTTGCCGGCATTGCGGCCCTAGGTAGCGACCTTGATGAGCGCTCCGGCACTCGCTGCGGCTCCATCTTAATGGGCGAAATGACCGTTGCTGGGAGCTGAGCATGGGTTCGGTTAACGCCAATAGGCCCTGGACGGCAGCCGACTCCGCAGAGCTTTATTGCGTCAAGGGCTGGGGGGACGGGCTGTTTCAGCTATCGGACGGCGGCGATATGCAGGTTTGTCCTGAGGGTCCCGGCAGTTCGCCGGTGGGCCTGTCAGAACTGGTGAGCCGGGCTAGAACTGAGCATCAGGCACGTCTGCCTATGCTGCTCAGCTTTCCTCAAATCGCTCTGAACCGCGCCGCCCAGCTGCGCACCGCGTTTGAGCAGCAGATTGCCAGCAGCGGCTATCAGGGGCGTTACACGCCGGTATTTCCGATCAAGGTAAACCAGCAACGGTCGCTGGTCAGCGCCCTCACCGGTGAGGGTGGGCTGGGTCTTGAGACCGGCAGCAAGGCCGAGCTGCTGGCAGCCCTGGCGGTGACCAGCGGTGACGCGCTGATCATCTGCAATGGCTATAAGGATCGCGACTATCTGGCCCTGGCCCTGCTGGGACAGCGCCTGGGTCGGCGGGTGACCATCGTGCTGGAATCCCTGGGCGAGCTGCCGCTGATCGCTGAGCTGTGCGGGAAAACGGGCCAGACCCCGTGCCTGGGGGTGCGCCTGAAGCTGGCCTCGGTGGCCGGTGGACACTGGCAGAACAGCGGCGGCGAACGGTCCAAGTTTGGCCTGGGCCCAGCCCAGGTGGACCAGCTGCTGTCTCAGCTGACCGCCGCTGGCCAGCTGCACTGGCTAACCATGGTGCATTTTCACATGGGCTCGCAGATTTCCAACATCCGAGACATTCGCCAGGCCATGGATGAGTTGGGTCGTTACCTGGTGGAACTGGCTCAGCGAGATGTGAGCATCACCCAGATCGATGTGGGCGGTGGGCTGGGGGTGGACTACGAGGGGGCCGGCTCACGGGGATATTTCTCCATGAACTATGGCATGGCTCACTACGCCGCAGCGGTGGTCAGCGCGGTGGCCCAAACCTGCAGGGCCGCCGGCATCAGCGATCCGGACATCATTACCGAAGCTGGCAGGGCCCTCAGTGCCCATCACGCGGTGCTGGTAACTGAGGTACTGCGCACCGAGCGGCCTGCAGGAGCTGATCAAGACCCTGGCACACAGCCATTCAGCGAAGCTGAGTCAGAATTTGAACGGGCGCTGGTTCAGTTGGCCGATAGCCTGGCCGAAGGGCCTGCCAGTGAGCGGTTTTCCGAAGCCCAGCACTTCTTCGATAGTGGCAAAGCGGCCTTTGCCCAGGGGGCCATGGATTTGGCCGGTCGTGGGGGTTTAGAGCGGGCCTTCTTTGCCGTCTGTCGGGCCATATACTCCGAGCTGGATCTGACGAATCGGCGCACTGGAGGGCTGGCCGATGAGCTGTCGACCCTGCTGGCCAGGCGCTGTTTTTGCAATGTTTCAGTATTTCGGTCCATCCCCGACGCCTGGGCCATTGACCAGGTGTTCCCCATTGCTCCCCTCAGCGGACTGGACCGCCAGCCCCAATTGCCCTCAGTTCTGCACGACCTGACCTGTGACTCCGACGGCCAGATTTTTCGCTATGTCACCGGCCGCGGGATAGACCCAACTCTGCCGTTGAGCGCCGAAAACGCGGAAAAAGGTGCCCTGCTGGGGATTTTCATGGTCGGCGCCTATCAGGATATTTTAGGTGATAACCACAATCTGCTGGGCCGCACCCAGGTTTGTGAGGTGACCCACAGCGATGGCCAAACCCGCCTGCTGCTGCGCTCAGCCGGTGACACCGCCGGCAGCGTGTTGAGCGAGGTGGGCTACCACCGGGCCTGGCTGCAGGATCGTTTCGCCAGCATTGCCGGGCAAGACCCCCAGGGCCTGGCCATGCTCAACGCTGGGCTCGACAGTTATACTTATCTGGAAGATTGAGCTGAGGACAGGTTATGGATCCGTCGACAATATTTGTGCTGGTGCTGGTGGGTTTCGCTGTATTGACCGTGGCCAAGGGGGCCAGGGTGGTACCCCAGGGTTTTGAATACACCGTGGAGCGTTTCGGCCGCTACATTCGCACCCTAAGCCCAGGTTTTCACCTGATTATTCCCTGGGTCGATGCCGTGGGCCACAAAATCAACATGATGGAACAGGTGCTGGACGTGCCCTCCCAGGAGGTCATCAGCAAAGATAACGCGGTAGTGACCGTGGATGGGGTGGTGTTTTTTCAGGCCCTGGACGCCGCCAAGGCCGCCTATGAGGTCAGTCAGCTTGAGCACGCCGTGTTGAATCTGGTGATGACCAATATACGCACCGTGCTGGGCGCCATGGACCTGGATGAGAGCCTTTCCAAGCGGGATGAAATTAACGCCCGTCTGCTGGGCGTGGTGGATGATGCCACCACCCCCTGGGGCATTAAGGTGACCCGGATTGAGATCAAGGACATCACCCCGCCCCGGGATTTGGTCAACGCCATGGCCAGACAAATGAAAGCCGAGCGGGAAAAGCGCGCCACGGTGCTGGAAGCGGAAGGTCAACGACAGTCGGAGGTTCTGAAGGCTGAAGGCCAGAAGCGTGCCGCCGTGCTGGAGGCGGAGGGACGCAAAGAAGCGGCGTTCCGGGATGCTGAAGCCCGGGAGCGCCAGGCCGAGGCGGAGGCTAAAGCAACCCAAATGGTGTCCGAGGCAATCGCCAAGGGCAACGTGCAGGCGGTGAACTATTTTGTGGCCCAGAAGTATGTCGAGGCACTGAAGGAAATCGGCACCGCCAAGAATCAGAAAATGATACTGATGCCCATGGAGACCGCCGGCGTACTGGGAACGGTGGCCGGCGTGATGGAGCTGGCCAAGGCTTCCGCCGCTGAATCTCAGTCCTTCGCTGATGATGCTGATGATCGGGGCAGGGCCAGAGGCCGAGACAATCGTTCCGCCGACCGCAGCCTGGATAACCCCTTTCTGCCCGATGATCCCGCGCCATGATGGCGGCGCTGGAAGCCATGAACAGCTGGCACTGGTTGGCCCTGGCCCTGGGTCTGCTGATCATAGAGCTAATGGCACCAGCCAGTTTTTTTCTGTGGCTGGGGCTGGCCGCCGGTGCCACCGGCATACTGCTGCTGTTTATCCCCATGAGCTGGGAGGTGCAGTGGGTCAGTTTTTCCATTTTCTCCGTGCTCAGCATTTTCAGCTGGCTCAGCTATCGCAAGCGCCAGCCCGCAACCTCCGATCAGCCCATGCTCAATCGGCGCGGTGAACAGTATGTGGGCCGAACCTTTACCCTGGGTGAGCCCATAGTTAACGGCGTTGGTAAAGTCAACGTGGACGACACCAGCTGGCGGGTGTCGGGGCCAGACCTGCCGGTTGGGACAAAAGTCGTGGTGATGAGTATTGATGGCGTAGTGTTTCAGGTTGAGTCAGCAGGTTGAAGTGACAATAACCTAGCCAAGATGACGGTATTTTGTCATCCCTGTGGAACATCTACGAAATTCGCTGTACTATCGATGTTCATTATTTGGAAGATGGGGTTCCGATGAAGCAGTGCAGCGCGTCCCAGGCCATTTCGGCAGTTACCCTTTTGTGTTGCGCCCTGAGTGCTGCGGCCGATCAAAGGTCGGCTCAAAACTCTCACCATACAAAGAACGCCAACCCGGCACCCCAGACGGCCTCGTTTGCGGTGGCTGACAACCTACCCACCGATATGACGATTACCAGGGATAATGCCCTTGCCCAGCGACCGATGCAGGTTTGTATGCCGGGCGCCGATGAAGACAAGCCGGCCCTGCGTTCAGATTGCATCACGGTGCTGGAGGATGTGTCCAAGCGTAAGGGACGCTACGCTGCCACCAGCCGTAACAAGCGCGAATTGCGTTCCCTGTGCGAGAACCAGTGGCTGCCCCGGTGCAGGCATAAATACTGACCCCCAAGCCTTCAGCCCCAGATATTCATTCCCCGCTAATTAACCTCTGCCCGTTCATCCCCGGCACCGGCTGATCGGTAAACGCTGCAAACGAATGTTTCACATCCGGTGAAAGGCTGTTGCCCCGGTTATAATGAAGGCTGCGCACAACGGCCGGTCAATTGTCTCAAGCCGAAGTCACCAATCTGTTGAAAGCCTGGAGGGGAGGTGATGAGCTCTCCCTAAACGCATTGATCGACGTGCTCTATGGCGATCTCCGAGCTGTTGCGGCCCGGGCTCTGGCCGGCGAACATGGGGCGGTGTCACTGCAGCCAACGGCCCTGGTAAACGAGGCCTACCTGCGCCTGATCGACGTTCACAGTATAGACTGGCAGGGTCGCAACCATTTTCTGGGCCTTGCTGGCCGGGTCATGCGGCAAATTCTGGTGGATCAGGCGCGTCGCCGCAAAGCGGCCAAGCGGGACTGGGGCAAACGCATCACCCTGACCGGCAACGCTGCCCTTGATCAGTTTGAAGACATAGAAATTCTCAGTCTGGACGAGGCCCTGACGGATCTCGCCGCGGTGGACGCTGAGCTGTCTCGAGTGGTTGAGCTGAGGTTTTTCGCCGGGATGAACGTGGACGACAGCGCGGCCGCCATGGAGATCTCGCCGGCCACCGTAAAACGGCGCTGGAGAACTGCCCGGGCCTGGCTCATCGACCGTCTGCAGACGGAACACCCCAGTGAATGAGCCGGCGTCAAAACCCTCAGGGTCTAACCTATCGGCCCGAGCCCTGGCGCTGTTTGAGGCCTCCCTTGATCAGCCCACCGGCAATCGGCGCAGATGGCTGAGAGAACAAATTCACGATGACCGGGAACTGACCGCAGCCGTTGACCGGCTATTGATCGCAGACGGTGGTGAACACCGGCTGCTGGACGGGGATTTCACCCCACAACTGGGCAAAGATCTGGCTACCGATCTCAGCGGGCAGAAACTCGGGGCCTGGAGACTGGACTCGTTGCTGGCCGAAGGGGGAATGGGTTCGGTCTATAGAGCCCACCGTGAGGATGGCGAGTTTCAGCAGGAAGCTGCGCTGAAGGTGATTCGAGGCCAGCTATTTCAAGCGCCCCAGATGGTTCGCGACCAGCTGCTGGCCAGGTTTCAAATGGAGCGCCAGGTGCTGGCCAACATCCAGCACGACAACGTGGCGCGAATTCTGGACGGCGGCACTACCGAAGACGGACTGCCCTACCTGGTGATGGAATACATCACCGGCCAGGCCCTGGGTGACTACCTTCGGACCCGTCGACTAGGCCTGCGTCAGCGTCTGCAGCTGTTCCTGGACTTGCTGGCGGCCACCGGCGCCGTGCACGCCAACCTGATTGTGCACCGGGATCTTAAACCCTCCAATGTCATGGTCACCGAGGCCGGCGAAGTGAAGCTGCTGGATTTTGGGATTGCGAAAGTGCTTGACGGCGACTCAGGGCTGACCGGCGCGTACACCCTCACTGGCACCTCGGCAATGACGCCGGACTACGCCAGCCCGGAACAGGTGCGCGGGCTGCCGGTGACCCTGGCCAGCGATATCTATTCCCTGGGCCTGCTGCTGTATCAGCTGCTGAGCGGGCGAGGGGCCTATGAGGTGTCCAAGCTCACCGCTGCAGAAGCTGAACGAATCATCTGCGAACTTGAGCCACCGCTGCCCAGCGTTAGCCTGGGCCAGTCGCCTCCCAGCCACATTCGCTTCAGCCCGGCGGATCTTCGCGGCGATCTTGATGCCATCGTGATGAAGGCCCTGCGTAAGGAGCCGGGTCTCAGGTACGGGTCCAGCGGCGCCATGGCGGCGGACATAGAGCGTTACCTGAGTGGTTTACCGGTGCGCGCCCGGCGCAACAGCCGACGTTACCGATTAACCAAGTTTATGCGGCGAAACCGAGGCCTGATTGTGGCGGTTGGGGCGGTGATCGGAGCCCTGGCCGTGGGCCTGGTGAGCACCGTCGATCAGGCACGTAGGGCCAGCCTTGCGGCCAGTGAGGCCCGCAGCCAGGCCGCGAAGGCTGAAGCGGTCAGCGAGTTTCTCACCGATTTGATGTCCGAGGGTGATCCCTTCGAGGCGCCTGAAGCGCCGACGGTGCGAGATGTGCTGACCCAGGCCGGGGCGAAAATTGGCGATCGCTTTGCTGATCATCCGGAAGTGGAGGCAGCGGTCCGACGAACCTTGGGCTGGACCCTATTGAGCCTGGGCAAGATGGACCTGGCTGAACCTGAACTGATGGCGGCCTTTGAGAAAAACCTGTCCTTCTATGGCCTGGGGCATCCGGCAACCATTCAAAATCAGTCGGATCTGGGCTGGCTGGCCCACGAGAACGATCAGCTGCCTGAGGCTAAAAAGTGGTACGAGGCAGCGATCGAGGGGTTTGGACCCAATACCCCGGGCATGCTGCAGGTGACGGTGCTCAACGATTACGGCGTGGTGCTGGCCTGGTACGAGGAAAACCTGGCTTCGGAAGAGATGCTGTTAAAGGCCCAGGCCCTGTTAGATCAGCTGGACCCAGATACCCCTGACTATGACCCTGGCTTGGTTACGGGCAACCTGGCGGTTACTACCCATCAGCTGGGTGATCTGGAGCGTGCCGAGGCCTACTATCTGCAGGACATCCGTCTGAAAGAGTCCAAACCCGGCGAACCTGATACCAATTTGATGTACAGCTACAATAACCTTGCGGCCCTGCTGATGGACCTGGACAGGGTTGAAGAAGTGTTACCCCTGATGCAGCAGTCCGTGGCCCTGCGCCGGCAAATTCTTGGGCCTGAACACCCCAGCCTGGGCCGGGCCCTGACCAACCTGGCCTTGGTGTATCTGCGCAACAATCGGCTGGATGATGCCCAGGCCGCCGCGGATGAGGCGGACGCCATTAACGCCGGCTTGCCTGAGACCAACGACACCCGCCTGAGACTGCGGCTGACCCGGGGTAAAATAACCCTGGCCAGGGGACAGCTGGCGAAGGCCCTGGCCGATGCCCAACAGCTGCTGGCAGATCTGCTGGTCATTGAGCACCGTGAGGTGGGTGAGGTTGCGGCTCAGGTTCAGCTCCTGATTGCCCAGATCCAAGCCCAGCGCGGTGATCTGGAGGCGGCCCGACGGGCGGCCAGTGATGCCCTGCGCAGGCGTCTGGCGGTGCATGGTGAGGATCATTACCTGATTGGCGAAACCGAGGCCGCCCTGGGGCAGTATCAGGTTGAGACAGCGCCCCAGACGCCGGTGCAATAGTCAGAGACTGGGATTGAGTTTTAGCGCTCTGATGGGCCCACGATTTTAGCAGGCATCAGGCTGACCGGCAGCGGCGGTCGTCGTCCCCAGGTCTTGGCCCCGTATTGGGTGCTCAGATAGCCGAGGATTTTTTCTTCATCAGCTGGCGCCAGGGGCCAGAGGTTTTGGGTCTGCTGCATCCAGATAATCGTGTTGCGCCAAAACTGCCGGTCGCCGCGCTGGCTGGTCACCAACTGCAGTGAGTGACAGGCGCCGCAGTGGGCCTGCACCAGTTGCCAGTTCGGTGCCTTGTTAAGGCCGCTGGCCAGGTCCTTCTCAACGCCTAAGCTGACGCTCAGCAGCAGGGTTAACAGGCTCAGACTCATGTTGCCTGAACCGCGATTCGGTGACAGGCATTATTCAGATAGCCTTTGGGGTTCCAGCCCGGCACCAGCATAGGCTGGCTGATTCCGGCGCTGTCGGTGGCCCTGGCCCAGATCTCGTAGTAACCGGCTAAAGGAGGCGTGACCGAGCCTTCAAAACGCTGCCAGGCCAGCCGATTGGGCGCTGCCGCCAGCTTGGCCGGATGCCAGCTGGCACCAAAATTTGTGCTCAGCTGAACCTGCTTGACTGAACGATCGCCGGCCCAGGCGTGGCCCCGAATGGGCATCGCTTTGCCGGCACTAACGGTGCTGCCACTCCGGGGAAAAGTGATCAGCGACTTCACCGGCATGGAATGGATAATGCACATGTCCGCTTCAGCCACCTGGGAGCCCGGTGCCACGGGGTTGCAGGGCACGCGATAGGCGCTGCCGGTCATTTTTTCTCCGTCATGGACGCGGTCGCGGATATCAATACCCGTCAGCCATTTACCGCTGACCGACCCCGGCCAGCCGCCAATGACCAGTCGCAGGGGCGCTCCGTGCAGTGGGTCTATCGCCTCATCATTCATCGCCCAGGCGATCAGGGATTCGGGCTCCAGGGCCTTACTCATGGGCACGCCCCGGGAAATGGGGGCTTTGTTGGGGTCGCCGGACAGGTGGGTGTCTGCGCTGTGGTAGCCAATGTAGACCGCAGAATCGGCAATGCCGCAGTGCCGCAGCACGTCGCCAAGCCGCACTCCGGTCCAGCGCGGGCAGGCAATGGCGCCAGTGGTCCACTGATTTCCTGACGCCGGCGGTCGAAATTCTGCTCGGCCGTTACCACCGCACTCAAGCTGCAGCTGGTAGCTGTGATGGCTGAAGCGGGCTTTCAGCTCGTCAATGCTGAAGGCGGTTTCCCGCAGCACCGCCTCGCCGGCAATTTTCAAGCGCCAGCCAGCCGGGTCGGTTGAGGTCGGGGCAATGCCGTTATTGCGCACGAACATTCGCTCGCTAGGCGTGACAGGATCGTCCAGCAAATGGGCCGGAGTTTCGGCATTCAGGGGGCGGTCGTTGAGGATTTGCAGGTCTGGGCGTGATGCCAGCAGGCTGTCGGCTGGCGTTTGCGCCGCGGCAATCGGAATCAGCCCCGCCGGCAGCACGCCAAGGGCTATGCCAGCACCGGCCACCGACCCTGCCAGAACGGTGTCAGTCAGCCACCGGCGGCGCTCAAGGCTGGCCGGATCAGAACCTGAACAATCGCCCAGTAGTTCAACAAAGCTCCGCTGGCGCAACTTACGTTACTGGGAGTTGCTCGCTCTAATTCGCCGAGCAAGCGTAGAGGCAATCGTATGGAAAAACCGCGCCGCCAGGGCGGGGTCCGCTTCCAGCAGTGCGTCAAGATCGGTTCGGCTCAGTTCCAGCATTTCCACCGACTTGACCGCTCTGACCGAGGCACTGGATTCGCCTTGATCCAGGAATGAAACTTCACCGACAAACTCACCGGCGCCAACGTAGGCCAGCACGTCGGTGCCGTAAACCCGGGAGAAGTCCACCTTGGCCATCCCATCAAGCAAATAGTAGATGCTGTCAGGACGGGTGTCCTGCTGCAAAATCACCTGCTCGGGCGCGTATTGCACGACCTTACCGTGGTCTTTCAGCAGGTTCAGATCTTCATCAGTTAAATAGGTTTTTTGCACGCTAGCGTCCTTCTAGAAGCTTGATGGATCATACAGGTCGTCGGAGAAAGTTGCCTCCGGGGCCTCGCCGCCTTCGCTGAATTTGACCTTCAGCTGCAGTCCATCACGGGAGTCGGCTTTTTGCAGCGCCTCGTCAAGTTCAATCACCCCGTTGGTGTACAGATCATATAACGCCTGATCAAAGGTCTGCATGCCGGCATCCAGGGATTTCTCCATGGCCTCCTTGAGGTCTGCTATTTCGCCGCGACGAATCATGTCTCTTATCATCGGCGTGTTGACCAAAATCTCCACCGCGGCGCGTCGTTTGCCTTCTTTGGTCATCACCAGGCGCTGGGACACGATGCCCCGCAGATTCAGAGACAGGTTCTGTAGCACCTGTTTATGCAGGGTCTCAGGAAAGAAGTTCAGCACCCGGTCCATGGTTTGGTCAGCGTTATTGGAGTGCAGGGTTGCCAGCACCAGATGGCCGGTCTCAGCAAAGGTGAGGGCCGCCTCCATGGTTTCGGTGTCGCGGATCTCGCCGATCAGCAGGACGTCCGGCGCTTCCCGTAGCGCTGATCTGAGAGCCGCGCTGTACTTATGGGTGTCTATGCCGATTTCCCGCTGGTTGACGATGGAGCGCTTATGTCTGTGAAGAAATTCGATGGGATCCTCAATGGTGAGGATGTGGCCGCTGGAATTGGTATTGCGGTAATCAATCATTGACGCCAGGGTGGTGGATTTGCCAGACCCGGTAGCGCCAACCAACAAAATCAGCCCGCGGGATTCCATCACCATTTCGTGCAGCAACGGTGGCAAAGAAAGCTCTTCTATGGCGGGAATTTCGCCCTTGATGGCACGAATGACCATGCCAACTTCGCCGCGCTGCTTGAACACGTTGACGCGAAAACGGCCGGCATCTTTGATCGAGATGGCCAAATTAAGCTCCAGTTCTCGCTCAAACTCCGGCACGTCCCCCTCGTCCATCAGGGAGTAGGCGATTTTCTTGACCATGCCCTGGGGCAGACCTGCCTTGCCCAGCGGAAAAATTTTACCTTCAACCTTAATGCTGACCGGAGCGCCGGTGGACAGAAACATGTCCGAGGCGTTCTTTTCCTTCATCAGCTTGAGAAAATATCCAATATCCATCGATTAGCCCCCGAAATACGTCCTTAGCTACCCATTCCCTGTCAGTGATCTGACCGCCCAATCATAGCTTTTTTGCCCGCTTGAGCCTATCGAACACTGCTGCGTTGCCCCCACCAGTTCCGTGAACTGTGATGAGTCCCGCGGTTCGGAATGTCGCTCAGGCTTGCAAAGGTGAGACTTAGTTCACACACTACGGCGTTGAGCGCCAGAAACTTAAGTCTGCTGATATGTACCGATCCTCCCTTCACCATTGCTTCAGTTGTCCGCCCCGCCTTCTGCCGGCCGTTGCTTTGCTGGTCCTGTTAAGCGCCTGTGCCAGTGCACCGCCGAATCTGGATTTTTTGGAAAAGGCTGATGATTTGGCCCTGCAGGCCGCCAGCGAAGGGGCCTTGGAACATGCACCTCTGGAATTGAAGTGGGCCCGGGAAAAACTGACCGAGGCGCGCTCTGCTGCCGATAGTCGAGACTACAAGCGTTCGGAGCAGCTGGCTGCCCAGTCCAGCGTCAACAGCGAACTGGCAGCGGCTAAGACCTCGGCGGCCAAAGCCCGGGATCGAGCGCGCCAGGCCCGTGAGTCCAATGATGCGCTGACCATTGAGCTGGGCGGCGGGAGCAATCGATGAGCAAATCTACGCTATCGGCGGTACGATGGTTGATGCTGCTGGCGCTGGTGTGGGCCCTGGCAGCCTGTGGTTCAGCGCCCCGCAAAGATCTGAATTTAGAGAAACTCCAGTCTGACTATCGCGCCCTGGAAGGCAATCAGGAGATCGTCCGCTCCGCGGCCCTGGAGGTTCAAGCGGTACGCAATCTGATGAATCGGCTGGCTGCCGCCACCAGTGCCGATGAGCGCGCTCACCTGGCTTACCTGGCGGAGCGACGCATCGATATCGCCAGAACCGTGGCCGGCACCGCAGCGGCCACCGATGAACTGGCCCAGTTGGAACGGGACCGTGATCGTATCTTGCTGCAGGCCTCTTTGCGGGAGGCGGAGCGCGCCCGCGCTGAATCGGAACGTCTGAGGCTGGAAAATCTGGCCCGGGACGAAGAAACCCGCATGGCCAGAGAAGAGGTGCAGCAGGCCAGAGAGTATTCTGCTGAAGTTCAACGGGGCGCGGATTTGGCGCGTCAGGAAGCTGAACAGGCCAGGGCATTGGCCCAGTCCCAGGCCAGGGAAGCCGATTTGGCCCGGCAGGAAGCGGAAGTGGCGTCAGCGGCGGCGGATTCCTTAAGGCGTCAGCTGAACAATCTGCAGGCCCGGGAAACCAGCCGTGGCTTGATGTTTACCTTGGGTGACGTGTTGTTTGAGAACGCTGAATCCAATCTGAAACCCGCCTCCCTGGCCAATCTGGATCGGTTGGTGGGTTTCCTGCAGCAATACCCGGATCGTATCGTCAGCATTGAAGGCCACACCGATAGCGTCGGCGGCGACGACTTCAATCTCACCTTGTCTCAGGCCCGGGCCGATTCGGTGCGCAGGGCACTGGTGGAGCGGGGTTTGCCGGCGGACAAGCTGCAGGCCGTTGGCCTGGGCGAGGAGTTTCCCGTCGCTGCCAACGATAACGAACCTGGCCGGCGTCAGAACCGCCGGGTTGAGATCATTATCCTGAACCCCGCCTGAGGCTCCTGGGCAGGAACTGTTCTGGCGGGTGAATCCGGACAATTGCCGCCTGTGGAATTTTGCGCTATCTTTCGTTTAAGGGATTAGGCTCAAGCCAGAGCGGACTCCCGCAGCCGATGACTGAAACCAGCGACCTGAAATTTTACTCAACGCCTTGGCATCCCGAGTGTCAATGGTCTGTTTGAGACCCAACGATATCCTTGATGGCCGCCAGGTCATGTTCGCCCAATTTGGCTCGCCGCGGCTGCTTCGAGTTCGCAAAATCCACGTTATTCACGCTGCGCTGA
>CAYGPO010000002.1:29240-35243 GCA_964351665.1 uncultured Gammaproteobacteria bacterium
GGCTCGCCGCGGCTGCTTCGAGTTCGCAAAATCCACGTTATTCACGCTGCGCTGACGTCCCATGCGAAGACCCAGGCATTGGGCTCAGCGACCTTATATCCTCGTTCCCATTACTTTTAGGAGAATGCCTATGTTTGCTAACCGGCAAGAAGATGTTGATCAAATGCTCAATCAAAACATCCAATTTCGTCGTCTGTACAACAAACATCAGGAGCTGGACAAAAAAGTCCACGCTGCCGAAACCGGCCAAAAACCCATGGGAGACCTCGCCCTGGTGCAGCTGAAAAAAGAGAAGCTGTGGGCCAAGGACCAGCTGGCGAAACTGCTGGACGCTTAACACCAAACACCGTCTTTCTCTATTCCGGGGTCCGCCCCCGGGCCTGTTGCCGGTAACCCATCTGGTCAGCAGGTCCGGCGGGCGGGCACTATTACCATCGATTTCTGGCGGGCCGTCGGAATGGATCTACTCGCTATTGCCGACCCGGATTAGCGCCTGATCTCGCCGCGGCTGGCCCGATCGCGCTAAACTTCCGTGCCGGGTGGGAATCACTTCCTATCCATTGACTCGACGTTCAATTTAGCCAAACGGCCGACTAGAAAGGACACCCGTGCTGACCATGCAAGTCTTTGATAATGTTTTGGAAATGGTGGGGCGTACCCCCATGGTAAGGGCTCAGCATCTGGACACCGGACCCTGTGAGCTTTATCTCAAGCTGGAAAGCATGAATCCTGGAGGGTCGATCAAAGATCGGATCGGCAGACACATGATCCAGGCAGCGGAGAAAGCCGGTCAGATTAAGCCCGGCGATACCCTGGTGGAAGGCACCGCTGGCAACACTGGCCTGGGGCTGGCGCTGGCGGCATCACAAATGGGCTATCGACTGATTCTGGTAGTGCCAGACAAGATGAGCCGGGAGAAAATTTTTAACTTAAAGGCCATGGGCGCAGAGGTGGTATTAACCCGCTCTGATGTGGCCAAAGGACACCCTCAGTATTATCAGGATCTGGCGGCCCAGATTGCCGGAGAGACCGAAGGTGCGTTTTTCATCAATCAGTTTGGCAACCCCAGCAATCCAGAGGCCCACCGCCTGACCACCGGGCCAGAGATCTGGCAACAGATGGAACATCGGGTGGACGCCATCGTCTTTGGGGTTGGCTCCAGCGGCACCATGACAGGGTTGTCCCAGTACTTTTCCCAGGTGGCGCCAGATCTTGATCTGATTATCGCCGATCCGGTGGGCTCTATCCTGGCCGAGTATGTCAATGAAGGTAATCTGAGCGATAAGAGCGCGAGCTGGATGGTGGAGGGAATCGGTGAAGATTTTCTGCCCTCGATCAGCGATTTCACCCGGGTGACAAAAGCCTATGCGATTAGCGACGCCGAGAGCTTTGCCGCGGGCCGTGAGCTGCTGCTGAAAGAGGGCGTACTGGGAGGCTCTTCCACCGGCACGATTATCGCCGCAGCTAAAAAGTACTGTCAGGAGCAAACCACGCCCAAGCGGGTGGTAGCCTTTGTTTGCGATACCGGCAACAAGTATTTGTCGAAAATGTATAACGACTACTGGATGCTGGATAACGGCTTTGTAGAGCGCAAGCAGCATGGCAATTTGCGTGATCTCATCATGCGTCCCTACTGGAAACATGACACCGTCACCGTCGGCCCGGCTGAGCCGCTAACCTCCGCTTATGCGCGGATGAAGCTGTACGACGTGTCGCAGCTGCCGGTGATGGAGAACGAGGAAATTGTCGGCATTATCGACGAATCCGACGTATTGCTTGCGGTTTACGATCACAAGGAGCGGTTTTCCGAACCGGTCAGCTCGGCTATGACCTCGGAACTGGATTTTGTATCGGTGGATGCGGATTTGCGCACGCTGCTGCCGATTTTTGATGCTGGCAAGGTGGCCATCGTTAGAGAACAAGAGCATTTTCTCGGCCTAATCACCCGCATAGACCTGCTTAACTACCTGAGACGGAGCACCGACCGGGGATGAGAAATAACAACCGCAACGACGAGCCTGCAGACTGCAAAATGGGCACCAAAGCAATCCATGGCGGGCAGTATCCTGACCCCACCACCGGTGCCATCATGCCGCCGATTTACGCAACTTCCACCTACGTGCAGGAAAGCCCGGGAAAACATCAGGGGTATGAGTATTCTCGAACCCACAACCCCACTCGGTTTGCTTACGAGCGCTGCGTGGCGGCGCTGGAAGACGGCGTGGCGGCCTTCGCCTTCGCCTCCGGGATGGCAGCCACCAGCACCATCTTGGAGTTACTCGATAGCGGCAGCCACGTGCTGGCATTGGACGACCTTTATGGCGGCACCTATCGGCTTTTTGAACGGGTCCGAAAACGCAGTGCAAATCTGCACTTTGATTTTATCGACATGCCCAACGTCCAGGCGCTGGAAGCTGCGCGGCGTCCCGAAACCCGCATGGTTTGGGTTGAAACACCCAGCAATCCCATGCTCAAGGTCACGGACCTTAGCCTGGTGGCTGAGTTTTGCCAGCGCCACAAGCTGTTGATGGTGGTGGACAACACCTTCGCCTCCCCGATGCTTCAGCGACCGATGGATTTTGGTGCTGATATCGTGCTGCACTCCGCCACCAAATTTTTAAACGGCCACTCGGACATGGTCGGCGGTATGGCGGTGGTGGCCAATGCTGAGCTGGCGGAACAGATGGGCTTTTTGCAAAATTCTGCCGGCGCCATCGCTGGGCCCTTTGATTCCTTTTTGGCCCTGCGTGGCCTTAAGACGCTGCATCTACGGATGGAACGGCACTGCCAAAATGCCGCTGAAATCGCCGACTTTCTGCTCCAACAACCCCAGGTGGAACGGGTTATCTATCCCGGATTGAAGGACCATCCCCAACACGCCTTGGCCGCCTCTCAGATGAAAGGATTTGGCGGCATCGTTTCCTTTGATATCAAGGGCGGCCGGGCCGCTGCTATCCGGATGCTGGAACGCTGCCATTATTTTGCCCTGGCCGAATCCCTGGGCGGCGTAGAAAGCCTGGTAAATCACCCGGCCATCATGACCCATGCATCTATACCCGAAGAGCGCCGAGTCGCTCTGGGCATCACCGATAGTCTCATTCGACTTTCCGTGGGCATCGAAGACGTTGCCGATCTCAAAGATGACCTGCTGCAGGCCCTGAAGTAACGCCATCGCCCTCCACCACGAGGCCCCTTATCGGGGCCCCGAAGTCCCGTTGCCGGCTTCAGGCCCGGGGATAATGACGTCTAAATTCCAGTGGTGAGACCCCGCAGCGCTCCTTGAACAGGCGTGAGAAGGCGCTTCGATTCCCAAACCCGCTGGCAAACACGATGTCAGTGATGGCGATTTCAGTGTTCAGCAAGAGTTCCTGGGCCGACTGCAGCCGACATTCGGTCAGGTACTGATAGGGCGTGATGTCAAACTGCTGCTTAAACTGCCGTAAAAAGTGCGCGCTGGACATAAAGGAGGCTGCCGCCATGTCATCTAGGCTGATGTGGCGGTCATAGTTATCTTCAATAAACTGCCTTGCCCGGTTCAGACGTCTAATAATATCGGGCCTTAGTTGGCGCGCTGCTGCGATCATTTCTGTCATTTTTCTTGCCTCCGGGTAGATGAGCTTCGGAACACTCTAACGTTATTCACGAAGCTTTACGTATGACATTCGACGTAGTAACGTCAAATTTAGTTTAGTCGGACTTTTTTGGCCCGACGTTGCTCCGATAGTCATGGAAACGTCGTGAGAAAGATCTGCAGAAGTTACGAGGTCGGGTTTTTATATCAATTAAAACAGGAGCTTGAGATTGTCAGCAAAGCTTCACCCAATTATTGACGCAGGTCTGCCGGAGCGATTTTCCCTGGCGGATTATCAAATCGACCTGGCGGCTCATAGGGTCTCTAAGCACAATCGGGAAATTCGTCTTACGCCAAAAGCAACCGGGGTTTTGCGGGTACTGGCCACCCATGCGGGTCGTGCCGTACGCCGGGACACGCTGCTGGAAGAGGTTTGGCAAGAGGCATTTCCCACCGATGACGTGCTGTCCCACGCCATCACTGAGCTGCGCCGGGCGTTGGGTGATGACCCGCGGGACGCCCACGTGATCGAAACTATTCCCCGGGTGGGCTACCGGCTGCTCATTAGTCCCCAGTTCCATTCCCTGGGCCGGCTAACCAGACCTGCTGAATTCCCAGCCAGGCCACCCGGACGACTGATATGGGGTATCGCAGGGGCCATGCTGGGGTTTTTTGCCAGCTGGCTGATTTTCAGTTCGCCGTCGGATCCGGCGGAACTTGGCACATTGACTTCGCCGCTGTCCCAATCCCTGCCCCTGACGGTGGCTCCAGGCCAGGAACGCATGCCAGCGGTGTCCGCCGACGGCCGTCAGATCGTCTACGCTGCCCAGTCCGGCGCGGGGTTTTCGTACGATTTGTTTATTCGCAGGACCGGCGCCGACCAGCCGATTCGTTTTACCGCCACCGAAGACGCTAACGAATTGGTGCCGGTCTGGTCGCCCAACGGCGATGAGGTGGCGTTTTTCCGCTACACACGCAGCAGCTGCGAGCTGATCATCAAACCCCTGGTGGGTGGATTTGAACGCCGGATCGGCGGCTGTGAACCCAGCGCCGTGACCTATCTTGATTGGTCGCCAGACGGTCGTTACCTGGCCATCACCGGCGCCATAGACCAATCCGCTACCGGCGGCATCAGCCTGCTGGACGTGAATACCGGCGAGACCCGGGCGCTGGCTTACCAGCGCTCGCTGAGCGAGCACGACCTGCAGCCCCGCTACTCGCCAGACGGTGATTTCATCATGTTTCGACGGGGCGCGTTCCCCCGCAGCGATTTATTCCTGCTGGCAAACGATGGCTCTGGCCTGACCCGACTGACGGACCTTGGTGGCCAGATACTGGGCTTTGACTGGCTACCCGATGGCCGGCGAGCCTGGTTCTGCAGCGACTACGGAGGCCGAAACGCCCTCTGGCAACTTAACGTTAAAACCCGCCGGGTGCAGCTGATGGAAATCGGCTGCCCCTACATGCTGTCCATTGCCAGAAACGCCAAGGTTATGGCGTACCAGCATGTCACCGTGGACCCCAGCCTGATCGAAGTTGATCTGGAAGCGCAGCGTGAGCCGGTAAGGGCTCGATTTGTGTCGACCCGGATCGAAGCGGAGCCCTCTTATGATCCCAGCGGCGAACGGGTGGTTTTTGTCTCCGATCGCAGTGGTGACAACCAGCTGTGGATTGGTGATCTTGCTAACGACGAGGTGTTCCAACTCACCCGCCACCAGGGCATGAACCTGTCCGATCCCAGCTGGACCCCGGATGCCCGGTGGGTTTACTACGTGGGCCGGGGCGGTAGCGGCGAGGGCATGTACCAAGCCGACGTTTCATCGGGCATCGTCAAGCGGCTCACCGACAACTCAGAAAAGGTTCGCGCGGTATCGGTTTCCCAAGATGGTTCGTCGGTGCTGTACGCCTCCGATCGCAGCGGCGACTGGCAGATCTGGCGCCTGGACCTGGCCAGCGATCAACGCACTCAATTAACCACCCATGGCGGTACCTTGCCGGTGGACCCGTTAAACGATGGCTGGGTGTACTACACAAAGCTAAGTCAGTTCGGCCTATGGAGAATTCCCGCCGGCGGTGGTGAGGAGGAGTTGGTGACTCACCTGCTGGAGTTCTATAACCACGACAGCTGGGTGCTCAACGAGCGCGGTATTTACCTTACCCTGATAATTGGCGACGCCCCATCGGCCATCTACCGCATCCCCTGGTCTGCCGCTGCCGCGCCAGAACTCATCGCCCCCATCAACGGCGGCACTGACGTGGTGAGCCTGCAGGACGTCACCGCCGATGGCAGAAAAATGATGATGGTACGTTGGCAAAACACTCAACAAGACATCATGGTGTCCAGGGATTGGTGAAGGTCCCTGTCACCGTCCTTCATATCCAGGCCTTTGGTGGTGAAGGGTGCTGCCACGGGGTGTCCGAGGCAAGGATGC
>CAYGPO010000002.1:35343-43670 GCA_964351665.1 uncultured Gammaproteobacteria bacterium
ATCCAGGCCTTTGGTGGTGAAGGGTGCTGCCACGGGGTGTCCGAGGCAAGGATGCCGAGGTCAAGCGCCCATGGACGGGTTCACAGCGACCCCGTGGCAGCACCCTTCACCACCAAAGGCCGGCAACGAAGCCCCCAAGCAACGAAGCCCCCAAGCAACGGACCCCAACAAGCAACGTCATTAGTCACTCCAACAATCCAAACGTTATAAATACGTTAATCTTCGTACGACAAAACCTACAAGAAAACCCCGCCGCCGCACTTTTCGCAACCCCCGGCCGCAAGATTGGCAAAGTGACCATGGACGTACCCGTCTAGCCTGTTCACGTCCAGATGGTATGGACGGGGAGGGGGCGCATGAGTCTCCTTCGATCTGCCAATCCCAAAACCTCAAAAGGGGGGTCAAGTATGACGAATAAAAAGCTAGGGCATGCCATTTCACTTGCTCTGACCAGCAGTGCCATGATGGGGCTAAGCGCTCCGGTTATGGCTCAGGATCAGGACGAGGATGCGGCGACGCTGGATCGAATCCGGGTCACGGGCTCAAAAATCAGTCGCGCGGATGTGGAAAGCGCATCACCGGTTTTTATCATTCAGCGCGAAGACATTGAGCGCACCGGTCTGACGTCCGTGGGTGATTTGCTGCAGGACCTGCCCATCGCGGGCTCGGCCTTGAATACGCAGTTTAATAACGGCGGCAACGGCCAAACCCAGATCGATTTGCGTAATCTGGGGGTCCGGCGAGTGCTGGTGCTGCTCAACGGTCGTCGCTTTTCCTCGTTCCTGGGTACCCCAGGCAACGTGGGCGTGGACCTTAACAATATCCCGGTAGCGGTGGTCAAACGCATTGAAATCCTGAAGGACGGCGCATCGTCAATCTATGGTTCTGATGCCATCTCCGGGGTGGTAAACATTATTACCCGGGACGATTTCGAAGGCATGCAGGCCAATGCCTACATTGGCCAGTATGGCAGTGAAAACGACGGTGAGCAGCAGGCCTACGACTTCTCGGTGGGCTCTACCACCGATCGCGGCTCGGTGTTCTTCAACGCCTCATTTGTTAAGAGTGAAGCAGCGTTTTCCGGTGATCGACGCATATCCGCTGAACCTCAGTTTGGTACCGGCAACGCCTTTGGCTCCTCGGGCACTGCCCAGGGTCGATTCGGTGCCAACGTGCTGGATGGTTTTGGCATCACTTCCGATCCCGGCACCGATGTGGCAGCCCTTGGCGCCGCGGCTTTTCGGCCCGGTGATTTTTCTTTTGGCGCTCCAGGCTCAGGTGCCGACCGGTTCAACTTTGCTCCGGATAACTACCTGCTGACGCCCCAGACCCGAACCAACATTTTCACCCAGGCGGTGTATGAACTGACCGACGATGTTCGGATGTCGGTGGAAGCCCAGTTCAATAATCGAAAGTCTGACCAGCTGCTGGCTCCTACCCCGCTGTTTTTGGGGATTTTTGGAGCCAACCTGGCGGCTAACGTGGGGATTGCTGCTGACGCCACATTTAACCCCTTTGGTGTTCAGCTCAATCCTTCCAGCAGCTTTCTGCTGGGCCGACGTCTGGTGGAAGCCGGGCCGCGGATTTTTCGCCAGGACGTAGACTCCTACCGGTTTGGGATGTCCTTTGAAGGCTCCTTTGAGCTGGGTGATCGGTATTTTGACTGGGACGTGGGTTACGTCTACAGCGATATTGATCAATCAGACATCAATACCGGTAGAGTGAATATTCAGCGGGTGGCCAACGCCCTGTCGGGTGCGCCCTGCCGCAATAATGCCTTCAACGACGGTTGCGTGGAACTGAACCTGTTTGGAGGTCAGGGTCCCGACGGCAACGGCACCATTACGCCCGCGATGCTCAACTACATCTTGTATACGGAAAACGAAGCTTTCGGTAGCACTTTGCAGGACTACACCGCTAACGTTACCGGTGAGCTGATGGAACTTCCCGCCGGCCCACTGGGTTTTGCACTGGGCTATGAAAAGCGTCTTGAAGAAGGTTTCGACTCGCCGGACGCGTTGGTCTCAGCGGGCATAACCTCCGGTACGGCACGCCAGCCAACCCGGGGAAATTTCAGCGTCGACGAGGTGTTTATTGAGTTGGCGATCCCTCTGCTGTCCGGTGTCACCGGCGCCGAGCGGCTGGATTTGTCCGTGTCCTCCCGCTGGTCCGACTACGACACCTTCGGCGACACGGTGAACTCTAAGATCGGTATTGAGTGGCAGCCTATCGACGACCTGCTGCTGCGAGCGACCTTTGGTGAGGGATTCCGGGCGCCATCCATTGGCGAGCTGTTTGCTGGCCAGGGCGATAGCTTTCCGCAGCTGGTTGACCCCTGTAATGGTGTCGACACCACCGGCGACGGTCTACCGGATTCCAACCCGGGTGCTCCGGGCTGTGTTGGGGTGCCAGGGACTTACGCCCAGGCCAACGCGCAGATCCGTATCACTCAGGGTTCCAATCCCAACCTGCAGCCGGAGACCTCTGAATCCACGACCGTGGGTTTCGTCTACAGCCCCAGCTGGGCAGATGGTTTGGATATGACCGTGGATTACTACAAGGTGGAGCTGGAAAATTCCATCACCACCGTCGGCGCCCAAACGATCCTGAACACCTGTGCGTCCACCGGCAGCACGCTGTGTAATCTGCTAACCCGAACACCCAACGGCATAGTTACCCAGCTATTGGATGCTGGCACCAATATTGGCGGCACCGAAGTGGAAGGTGTGGACATGCTGGTCAGCTACAGTTTCCCTGAATCGGACTGGGGCTTTTTCCGGGTTGTTTGGGACGGTGCCTACCAGGGTACCAACGCCAATACCGTGCTGGGCGCAGACGGGGTGTCCTTTGTGGATATCAATAACCTGGGCCTTAGCATCGGCGATTTTGCCTTTACACGCTGGAAGTCCACCTTGGATCTGAACTGGAGTTACGGCGACTGGGAGGCGACCTATGGCATGAACTATGTCCACGGTAGCGACGAGGCCTGCGCCATACCAGCGTCCTTCGGCTTCTGTAATTTGGGTGTGGACACCGATGGTGATGGCATCAACGATGTGGGCAACCGGGATATTGACACCGATGGGGACATCGACGCCGCTGACCTGGGCCGCCATATTGGTGGGGCCACGTACCACGATACCCAGGTTTCTTATCACCTGAGCGAGTACGACACTCGCCTTTCCCTGGGCGTTAACAACCTGTGGGACAAAGGTCCGCCGATTTCTACCACCGCTTTTGCCAACAGCTTTAATGTTGCGGATTACCGCGTTCCTGGGCGATTTGCCTATGTTCGTGTAACCGTTGACTTCTAAGCTGCGTCTAACCAGGTAAGCAACTGAAAAGGGGCTCTATTGAGCCCCTTGTTCGTTGGACTGGTGGGGCCCACCAGGTGCAACTCCGGTCTTAAGCTTAATGGCTTCGCCGCCGATAAAAGACCTGCTTGATGTGGAGGCCGGCTGCAGCGAGATACCTCCCGCTCTTCCGGCACATCGATTGGCACTCGAAAACTGATTAAGGATCGACCTAGGTCATCCTTTTTACCGGTCGCGGCCTCCACTTCAAGCCGGTTTTTCGCCAGACCTGTCAGCCTGTGCCTCCCGAAAAGCCGCTTTGCCGATCACTGTGCAACGATCCTGAGGTTGCTACACTTGGGGCAGGAGTTACCCATGGAGTTGCGCCTTTGAAGACCACTGTTTTGGCTGGCCTGTTGCTCATCGCCGGCCTGTGTGTTGCCCAGCCTAGCACTCAGATCGATCTACTTGGCACTCCTGATCGCAGTGATCGCCTGAGCCGGGTCTATGGTTCCAGCGGCTCGGGTCGGGCCGGCTTGCCGGTGGCCGGAGGCGGCGACATGGATGGTGACGGCTTTGCCGACTATGGCTTCGCCGCCTTCCAGGCGCCGGTGGGCGGTCTAGCCAGCGCCGGCCGCGTATACCTGGTATTCGGAAACGGCAGTATTGGGGGCTCCCTGGATACCAGCGCGCCGGACCCTGCCATCCTGAATATATTGGGAACCCAGGCCAGCGAACATGCCGGCAGCGAAATCTGGATGGACGATGTGACCGGTGATGGTCTGGCTGACCTGCTGGTGTGTCGTCAGGATTTCACGCCACTGGCTGGCCGCATTGGCGCCGGCGCCTTAACCATCGTGGTGGGCAGTGCCAGTTTAAAAGCCCTGGCCCAGGCCGGCACCGACCTAAACCTGGCCGCACCGCCCGCGGGCATTACGTTATTCACCCTGTTCGGTAGCGACGTTCAAGACCGCATGTGCATGTGGGTACGAACCGGTGATGTGACCGGTGATGGGGTGCTGGATATTGCCGTGGGCGCAGACCAGTTTGGCAACGCACAGGATCATCTGGGCCGGGTTTATGTGATTCGCGGAGGCGCCCATCTGAATCAGGCCCTGGCGATTGACGCAGGGCAGGCGGGCCAGCCGGGTTTTGCCCTGGCGGGAAACCTGGCCCAGATACCGGCGCCGGGCAGTGCGCCCCATTCTCACTTCGGTGCAACGGTGCAGGTGGCGGATCTGGACGGCAATGGTCGAGCTGAGGTGTTGGCGGCAACCGCCCTTAACCGGGCCGGCGGCAGCCTGGGCCCAAGCCCAAGACCGGAGCGTGCTGACGGCAGTGGCGGCACCCCGGACGGAACATTGCACATCGTATGGGATGATAATTTTCCGTCGGGTCTCTGGCCCAGCCCCCTGATTATCAACCTGGCCGCGCCCCTGGGAGGCATCAGTGCCATTACCGGCACTGCCATCAACGATGTGTTCGGCGAAGAAATCCTTGGCGGGCTGGATTTTGACGGCAATGGCCAGGCTGATCTTTTCGTTGGCGATCTCACCGGCTCGCCCCCTGGTCGAGCCATCGGCGGCCTTGGCCATGTGTTGTTTGACGCCGCAACGCTGAAAAACCAAAGCTTTGATCTTGATAACCCGCCAGTGGGGCTGGTTGAATCACGAATCTACGGCCCCATCGCCGGGGCCATCGGCGCTGATACTGCCATGCAGGGGGATTTTGACGGCGACGGCATTGATGATCTTGCCTTCAGCTCGCCCCACGATGCGCCCTTCGGCCGGCTCTTTGCCGGCACCATACACCTGTTATTTGGGCAGACCGGCGGATGGCCAGGGCTAATCGATCTGGCGCCGGCGTCACTGCCTGCGCCCTCCCAGCTGCGGATCACCGAAGTGTACGGAGCCAGGGGCAACATGCCTGGCGATACCGGCGATACCCTGGCCTACAGCGGTGCCGCCGGCGACATCAACGGTGATGGTCGGACCGATATCCTGACCAATGAAATGGTTGGAAACGGCATTGCCCCGGGCACCGTGGACGTTGGTAACCTGATCATCCTCAGCGGATCGCTGCTGACAGGCCCACTGTTCGCTGACGGCTTTGAAGATTAAAGGTCCCCGGCATGGGGGCGTTAGTTGCGTCATCGCCGTGCTGATGATTACGGAGGTTGTGCAGTCCCGATATCAGCGAAAACTGCAGATGATGAAAAGCAACAGGTCGGCTTCCTGATCAGACCATACGTCGGGCGGCCAGTTCGGCGATGGCCATCACCAGGGGGTTGGTGGGGCAGGAAGGGATTTGGGGAATAATTGAGGCGTCTACGACACTCAGTCCTGAGACACCTTGCACTTCCAGCTGCTGGTTGACCACCGCATCCGGGTCATCTCCCATCCGGCAGGTGCCGCAGTGATGGCCAAAGGAGGTTGCTCCCGCTACCACCAGACGGCGCATGGCGACCGGGTCGGTCAGGAACTCAGGATTAAGTTCTGTGGCGGAAAATGCCCCAAACGCCTTGGCAGAGAACACCCGCCGGCTGAGCTCAAGGGCAGCCAGGCTGCCATCCAGATCGTCTGGATGGCTCAAGATATTGTGGTCCACCGCTGGTGCATCAAAGGGGTCAGGGCTTTTCAGTCTGACCGCGCCGCGGCTTTTCGGTCGGGTAAAGCTGAAGGAGGATTTAAAGCCGTGCTGGGGGCTGGCAAGGGGTGGAAACACATTACCGCTGGTGGACACGTTCAGCAGCAGATCTCTGGGCCCGCCGTCAGGGTTAGTTTGGCCGTAGACCACCGCCACGGAGCCGTGGACGGCGGACTTGTCGATGGGATTGGGGGTGGAATAATTGTTGCCCGATATCAGCAGATGGTCGTGTAAATTTTGGCCCACCTGGGGCAGGTTGGCATGGATTTTTATGCCGTGGGCTCGTAGATGGTCGGCCGGACCCAGCCCCGAGGTCATCATCAATGCAGGGCTTCGCAGGGCGCCGGCGCACAGCACCACCCGGCCACTGTCAGCTGTGAGGTCACGATCTTTGAGTCGATAGGCCACGCCCTGACAGCGGTTGCCGTCCATGATCAGCCTCTGGACCCTAGCCCCGGTCAACAGGGTCAGATTGCTTCGGTCCAGGGCAGGTCCAAGATAAACCCGGCCCCCGTGCTGCCGATGGCTGCCGTCATAGGCCAGCTGATTAATGGCCGCGCCCATGGCCAGTTCACCATTAATGTCATCGCTGGTTCCCAGTCCCAGCTGGTCGCAGGCCGCCAGGGTTGCCTGAGCCAGGGCAGGTGGTTGGGGAATCTTCATCACCGCCACCGGTCCCGCGTCACCCCGGTAAGCAGAGCCGCCGCCGGTATAAGATTCTGATTGGATCAGTGCCTGCTTGATGTGCTGAAAACGCCAGTGCTGAAGCCCCCAGCGGTTAATATCATCGGCCACAGGATGATGATGAATGGTGGCGTTTATGGCCCCTGAGCCGCCCACCAGTCGGCCGTGTACCGCAAACAACGCTTTGTCATCAGCGTGGCGTTGGGGCTCGGTGCTGCTGGGCCAAACCAGATCGCTGCCCAGCAGATTGAACCAGTTGGCCGGGTCATCCAGGCTACGATCAATTACCTGCTCGCCGGCTTCCAACAGCAACACCCGGGTTGAGGGGTTTTCGCTAAGCCTGGCCGCCAGAGTGCAACCGCCGCTGCCTGCGCCGACGATGATGAAATCAAACGATGGGTCTGCGCCAGCCGGCCCCGGGGCAATGACAGCTGTGGCCGCTGCAAGGGCGAACTTGGTGGCGTTTCTTCGGGTAATTCCAGCGCTGTGGGCCATCGTCAGGTCCCTTAATGATCAACCGACGATGGTACCTCAGCTGCTGCTGGCGGTGGGGTAGTAGCTCACCCGTATGTCTTGGTTGAACTGCTCTACAGGCTTGCCATCTTCGAAGCGGGGCCGGAAGCGCAAGGAGCGAAAGACTGCCATGGTCCGCAATACCAGGGTGGGGTGGGAATTGGTCTCGATCAGTTTGACTCTGGTTGGCCTGCCATCTTCTTTTAGGTTAAAGCGAAAGCGATAGTAGGTCTGGGATTGGGCTTGAGACTCGCTAATCTCCGCCAGCGGCCCGGGCACCAAGTGACGTCCGGCGAACAGGTTTTTTTCCCACGGACCGAAATCCGGGTTTTCCTCAATGGACTGCCATGCGGCCAGGTAGTGAGGCATGGCTTCGCGTTCCAGAGAAAACATCATCAGCGCATCGGCCAGCTGCAAACTGGCTACCATTTGGTCCGCCGGGCCGAAGTGGTCGGGGTGTTCCCGGGTTAGGTTTTTGACCCGTTGCAGCAGATTCAGTGAGCGTTTGCGGACCCCGGGGGTAAACAAAAAAGCCCTGGCCATGCCCTCCAACAGCGGCGCCATTTCCGGCGTATCCTCACCGTTTTCATCCAACAGGTCCCGCAGGCCTATGCGATAGAGGCTTAAGGCCGGTTTGGTTCGGCCGCTGCGACTCAGCCATGTGCCCAGCCGATTCATTGCCCCCAGGGTTTGTTGACCTTTGGGGCCAAAGTTATGCCGGTTTAGATCATAAGCGGTGTATTGAAGCTGCTCGGCTTTCCACCACTCACCCATGGCCAGCAGCGAGTCAGAACGTGAGTAGGTTAAAGGGATCTGCAGTTTATTGAGAGTGCCCCTCGCCCGATGGGTGATTTGTTGGGCCCGGTTCAGGGTATCGTCGGCGACCTCGTGTTGCTCCAAGGCCTGCTGGCTCAGTCCCAGGTAGCCCAGGGGTTCAGCCAGCTGCAGGTTGAAGATACCCAGCTCGCGCTCCATCCCGGCAACCGCCGAGCGCAGCACAGCAATGGCCTCAGCCGGTTGCCGGTTCAGATACAAAAGACTCCCCAGCTGAGCTTGCTGTCGGGCTACCGCCAAACTGCCAACGCCATGCTGTGACCTCAGTTGTTGCAGCTGAGCGCGACTGTCGGCGATGTCTGCATCGAGACTGTTTGCCTGGCGCAGACTAACGCCGGAAGGTGCATCGGAGGGTGC
>CAYGPO010000002.1:43770-73464 GCA_964351665.1 uncultured Gammaproteobacteria bacterium
GCCTGGGCAGTGGCCTCAGCGTTGGGCTGTGTAGTGGTCTGTTGGGCAGCCTGTGAAATGGCCTGGCCGGTGGGAATAGCGCTGGCGAGCAGCACCCACGCACAAACAATTGAGCATGTTGTTAACAGTGTTTGGTTTTGTCTCGCCATGTACGAATTTTTCCGGCCGACGTTTTAGCCTATCAAGAAATTTGCCGAAAGTGTTGCGTAGACTGACGAACCCCCCAGTAGCCCTTAACCCTGGCTCGCCCATCACAACGCCCCCGTCGAACTGTCCTGTGGGCTCTAGCCCGCTTCCTCCAGCTCCTGGTCGGGTGGCATTTCGATCGCTTTATGCTAATCCACAGGCTCCCATCGATGATCTGAGCTATTGCTGTTTGTCAGCGCTGTTGATGAATTGGTAGGCCAAAAACAACGGGATAAGCGTCAAAACACTGACCGTGTTATGGGCAACGCTCCAGATGACAATGCCGATCATTGCTCCAATAAAAAGCGAATTCGTTTTGGCGCTAGAACCGGCCTTTTTTTCCTTTACCGGCAGAGGTTGATCTGTGGATTCCGGCAGTTCATCCTGATTCATAGATTCGATACACCCCTTAGATTGCCGGTCACAAGGCGGTCGCCGATAGCAACGACGTCACTCCTTAACATGACAGCTTTTTCAGCGGCGCGCCGGCGTGAGCCGCTCTGAGTGAGGCAGTCACAGCCTTCCAATTAGACCAGTTCGCTGGTGAACTGGGCCTGGGTGCTGGCCTTGATCTGTTGCAAAGTAACCTCGGGGGCCAGTTCCAGCAGCTTCATCTGCTCACCTTCGATGCTGAACACTCCGAGATTGGTGACCACCAGGTCAACCACCCCCTGGCCGGTCAGGGGCAGGGTGCAGCTTTTCAGCAGTTTTGACTCGCCAGCTTTGTTGGTGTGATCCATCAGAACCACCACCCGTTTAACCCCGGCCACCAGATCCATGGCGCCGCCCATGCCTTTGACCATTTTGCCTGGGATCATCCAGTTGGCCAGATCGCCGTTTTGAGCCACTTCCATGGCACCCAGAATCGATAGATCAATATGACCGCCGCGAATCATCGCAAAGGAGTCTGCGGAGGAGAAATAGCTGGTGCGGTCCAGTTCGGTAATGGTTTGCTTGCCGGCGTTGATCAGGTCTGCATCAATTTCCTGCTCGGTGGGGAAGGGCCCCATTCCCAGCATGCCATTTTCCGACTGCAGGGTGACATCCACACCCTCAGGGATAAAGTTCGAAACCAAGGTGGGAATACCAATTCCCAGATTGACGTAAAAACCGTCCTTCAGTTCCTGGGCGGCGCGGGCCGCCATCTGTTCGCGATTCCAAGGCATGGGTAGTTCTCAGCTGCTGCGGGTGGTGCGTTGTTCAATACGCTTTTCATGCTGGCCTTTGATCAGCCGCTGCACATAAATTCCGGGGGTATGAATGTGATCTGGATCCAGGCTGCCGGTGGGGACAATTTCCTCCACCTCAGCAATGGTGATCCGGCCGGCGGTTGCTGCCATGGGATTGAAGTTTCGCGCAGTTTTGCGAAACACCAGATTGCCCTGCTGGTCTGCTTTCCAGGCCTTGACGATGGCCAGGTCGCCAACGATTCCGCGCTCAAGAATATAGGTTTCACCGTCGAACTCTTTGTGCTCTTTACCTTCAGCGATCAGGGTTCCGACGCCGGTCTTAGTGTAAAAACCAGGAATGCCGGCACCGCCGGCGCGCAGGCGCTCCGCCAGGGTGCCTTGGGGATTAAACTCCAGCTCCAGCTGGCCGCTGAGGTACAGCTGCTCAAACAATTTGTTTTCGCCAACGTAGGAGGACACCATTTTTTTGATCTGGCGGGTCTCCAGCAGCAGACCCAGTCCAAAGCCATCGACGCCGGCGTTGTTGGACACCACGGTCAGGTCGCGGGTGCCGGACTTAACCAACGCTGCAATCAGGTTTTCCGGAATGCCGCACAGTCCAAAGCCTCCGGCAAGCACCGTCATGCCATCGTGGACAACGCCCTGAAGGGCATCTTCTGCGGTATCAAATAGTTTGTTCAAGGTCTGTTGTTCCCAGCCTGCGATTAAACGCTGTCAGTTGCTATGATAGCGCGTCAAATACAGCAGGGATAACAGGTGTTCCATGGAACGTGAATCGATGGAGTTTGACGTGGTGATTGTGGGTGGGGGGCCGGCCGGATTGGCCGCTGCTATCCGACTGCGCCAGCTGTCTGCCCAGGCTGGCCGCGATGTCAGCGTCTGCCTGGTGGAAAAAGGTTCGGAAATCGGCGCCCACATTGTTTCTGGCGCGGTGCTGGAAACCCGGGGGCTGGATGAACTCATTCCGAACTGGGAGGAGTTGGGCGCGCCGGTGGAAACCGCGGTCACCGCCGATCAGTTTCATTACCTGCGATCAGACGCCAAGAGCACGAAGATCCCTGAGTTTCTGATTCCCAAACCCATGCGAAATCACGGCAATTACATCATTAGCCTGGGCACCCTGTGTCGCTGGCTGGGAGAGCACGCTGAAGCTCTGGAGGTGAATATCTTTCCGGGCTTTGCCGCCGCTGAGGTGATTGAGGAAGACGGTGAGGTGCGGGGCGTAATCACCGGCGATATGGGGGTGGCTGGTGACGGCTCCCATAAAGGTAGTTTTGAACCTGGCTATGAGCTGCGCGGCAAATACACCATCTTCGCTGAGGGCGTTCGCGGCCATCTGGGCAAACGGCTGATTGAGCGTTTTGATCTGCGCAGCCAGTCCGGTCCGCCCCACTATGGTATTGGGCTTAAAGAACTGTGGACGATCCCTGCCGAACAGCATCAGCCAGGACTGGTGGTACACACCCTGGGCTGGCCCCTGGATGGCCATACCGAAGGCGGCGGCTTTCTTTATCACTTTGGTGAGCAGCAGGTTTCCCTGGGATTTGTGCTGGGTCTTAACTACAGCAACCCTTACATGCACCCGTTCAAGGAGTTCCAGCGCTGGAAGCATCACCCGGTCATAGCCCAGCACCTGCAGCAGGGTAAGCGGGCCGGTTACGGCGCCAGGGCGGTCAACAAGGGCGGTCTGCAGGCTCTGCCTAGGCTCAGTTTCCCCGGCGGAATGCTGGTGGGCTGCGACGCGGGGTTTTTGAATCCAGCCAAGATCAAAGGCACTCATACGGCGATGAAGACCGGCATGCTGGCGGCGGATGCCGCCTTTGAAGCCTTGGCATTAGCATCCCCTCCGGCCACCCTTGAGGGCTTTGACTCGGCGGTGAAGGGCTCCTGGGTGCATGAGGAACTGCACCGCACGCGGAACTTTGAGCCGGCACTGGCCAAACTGGGCACCTTCTTTGGCGCCGGTTTTACCTTTGTTGATCAGAATATATTTGGCGGCAAACTGCCTTTCACCTGGCAAAACCCGGTGCCGGATCACGCCCAGTTAAAAAAGGCCGATTCCAGCCAGGAGATTCACTATCCTAAACCCGACGGCGTGATCAGTTTTGATCTGTTGTCCTCGGTGTTCCTGTCCAGCACCAACCACGAAGAAGACCAGCCGGTGCACCTGCGCCTGACCGATCCAAAGGTGCCCATCCAAACCAATTTGCCGGCCTGGGCCGAGCCCGCCCAGCGTTACTGCCCGGCAGGTGTGTATGAGGTGGTGGAAGACGACAGCGGTCCGCGGTTCCAGATCAATGCCCAGAACTGTGTGCACTGTAAAACCTGTGACATCAAAGATCCGTCCCAGAACATTAACTGGGTTACCCCGGAGGGCGGCGGCGGGCCTAACTATTCCAATATGTAGTTAGGCCTGGCCCCCGTTGGTCATCGTGGTGGCCCCTTTGAACAAGCCAGGGATCAACGATGGAACCAACAGCCACTGCTTAGCTTTTGCTTTGCCTCATGATCAGTTTCTGCAGGTCGGAGTACTGCTCAAAGCCAGGATCCACTGGGGAAAATTCGCTTTGTTGGGCTGACACCCGCATGGCGTCCATGGCGCACTGCCAGTTGCCCAGCTTGGAGTGAGCCTGGGCAATTTGGAAGTAGGGCAGGTAGTTGGTAAACCACATTCCGTACATGCGGGAATTGCGCTTGGAATCTTCCCGCAGGTTGGCGGCCAGAATCAGCTCATCCAGGGCCCGCTGGGGATCCCCCGCTGCCATCAGGTCCAGGCCAAATTCGTAGTGAAAATACCAGGGCATCTGATCGGTGCTGCCCTTGCCGGTCAGGGCGCATCGGCGCAGCACTTGACCCTTGATGGTGGTGACCTCGGACTCTGACAGGGTGAAGTCGCTGCGCTCAAACTGCCGATAGTCCGCGGTGGCGTTATCGGCCAGCATGGCATCGTCTGTGGCCATGATGTTCAGGGCGTAACGGTCCCAGACTTTTCGCCCCAGGTAGCTTTGCCGAACGACGCCGTAGCCGGCACTTTTTTCCAGGGCTTTGCGCGCTGCTGCGCCGTTACCCGCCTCGTGCTGGGCAACGGCTAGATTTAAGTGGGGTAGGTAGTCGGTATCCCTGGCCAGCACCGCCAGTCGCGGCACCGGGTCGGCCTTGATGGCAGCCTCAAAGCCCGCAATGGCAGCGGAAAACTCTCCGCGCTCCAGGCTTTCCAGGCCATAGTGGTAGTCATCGTCGGCGGCGTTAATCAATGTGCTGGAGCTGACCAGCAGAAGTGTTAAAAGAAACCGTTTCATGAGGTCAATTTCTCCTTCCAGGCAATCCCGCCCCGAACCATACCGAGGCGGGAGCTTGAAGCTTAGTCGAAGCGATAAATTCCCGACAGGACAAGGTTATCCACCGCGTCTGAAGTTTCGTAAGCCAGGTCCAGCTGCAGGTTGCGAATGACCGCGCCGACGCCAAAGGTGTAGTGACGGTCGTTGGTATCCAGCTGGCGAAAGCCGTCTCGGTCTTTTTCTTCAAACACACCGCCACGCAGGGTGAAGACGTTCAGCCACTCACCGGTAAGCGGAAATACCTTCTCAACCCCCAGATGATATTGAATTTCATCGCTGATGCTTTCACCGGCGCCGGTGGCGCCGAAACCCAGGGCGGCCCGCCGAGGAGAAGGCAGGTCTTCGTATTCAACCAAATTGAGATCCAGGGATAGCAGCAGGGTGTCTGAGGGTCGCAGAGCCAAGCCAAGGGTCAGACGGTCTGGAATGGCAATGGTGGCAGTGCTTGCGGCGGTTCGGGAGGTATTAAAGCTGCTGACCACATCTGGCACCAGATCGAACACGTCGTTACAGAACTGAGACAGGGTGTCGGTGCCCATACAGTTGAGTTCGGTGGTCACCGTGGTTAGGCCAGAGACGGTAAACGAGGCGCCTTCTTTATAGACGGCGCCGAAAGACCACTTGCCATTAGGGTTGATCAGCACACCAACGTTGAACACGGTATCGGAGTCATCGCCACTAAGCGCCGAGGTTACGGTACCAACATCATTGATCACGTTGGCAAAATCCTGCCGTGAGCCAATTCCAATCGCCGGATCGGCGAAAATATTTTCCAGGTCGTTAAAGTCGTCAACCCTCACGGAATCAATGCTGCGAACATCCAACTCCGTGTTCTTTACCGTCACACCAATGCTGACCATGTCATTGATCCGAAACGCCGCCGACAGCCCAAAGCCATCCACCTCGGCTTCCAGCAGATTGTCGTTGGTAAAGGTGTCAATAAAATTTGGGTCAAAGATGGTTTCGGTGGGGGTTGAGGCTGAGATATCCAACTGATTGCCATAAAACGCTGATAACACCCAACGGTCGAAGGGTTTGACGAAGCTGACAAACGACACGTTTGAAGTGCTGTCATCGAAGGTCTTGATCAGATCGCCGGTCGGTCCACCAAACTGGGCTGAGTCCAGGGCTTCGGGATCAAAAAAGTCCACCGACAGGTCTGAGTTGCGCAGGTGCAAGGAAAATTCCGGTTGATTCAGGATCGTCAGGCCGGCAGGGTTTGCCTCAGCGGCTGTTGCATCGTCGGCCACAGCGGTAAAGGCTCCACCTAGCCCCAGTGCTCTTGCTCCCGGCGGTAGCACGTCTACCGGTAGGGTTGGTGCCAAAGGTTCGATTCCGATTGGCTCTGGATTTACTGGGATCGTTGGTCCGTTTTGGCTCATAGCCAGCTGAGATGCTGATAGAGCGACTGCGCCCATAACAGCGGTAAGCACTTTAGCGCTTTTCATGGTAATTCCCTTCCATTGAAATAATGTTTCATGTGTTCACCCCCCAAGGTGAGGGGTTAAGTGAAGCACTGAGGTTTGACCTTGTCAATCGACCAGGTCTGAAGTTTACTTGATTAAATCCTAGGGAGTATTTTCGAAAAAAGTCAAAAACTTGGGAGGAAAAGCTGACAGGTAAGGCGAAAACTCCCGCTGCATTCCCTTAATGGCGCTAATGTCTTTCTGTGCGTCTCCCAGCAACTCCTGGCCCGCATCAGCGCCCAGGGTGTAGCTGTTAAAGCTGGCCGCTGCGCGGAACAGCAGGGCCTGAATTTTTGCCCGTTCATCGCTGAAGCTGGCTGGATTGCTGCGCCGGCGTACCTGGTCATAGTCACCGGCGAAATATAGCTCCGCCAGCTGCTTAAGCTGGGCCGGCGGCGTGCGGCGGGCAATGGCAATCTGTTGGTTTTGCTTATCCTGCACCGCCTGCCTGTAGCTTCTGACTGAGCTGGTCAACGAGCGGGTCAGGTTTTGTACCGTTCGCAGGTCGCTGCTGGGAGCCAGGGCATTTCCACGGTCGGCAAGGCTGGTGAGCTCCTGGGCCAGGGCTGTGAGCTCTGGATCAGGGCTGGGCTGGGACAGTTCGCTGCGGGCCGAGGCAACTGCCTGGGTTAGCTCCATCCGGGCGCGGGATTTTTGTTGCGCCAGCTGCTCGGCTTGGCGCTGTCGATCCTGGGCAGCCAGCCGCTGGGAAGCTTCCGTCCACAACGCCTTAAGGTTGCCGGTTTCACCCTGAGCGCTGGCCGCTATGGTGTCAACGGCGGTGGCGTCGCTGGCGGCCTCGGCGGCGGTGAGCTGAGTTTCATATTCGCCAAGTCGGCGGCTGGCGGCATTCAGCGCCTCCTGCCAGGTATTGATCCAGCTGCTGCCCATGCGGCTTTTCAGTTCGTCCATTTGGGCCACGGTGGTGCGTAAATCCGCCACCGCCTGGCGGGCCGCCGCCAGCTGCGCCGGATCCAGCACTGCCCGGGAGCAAGAGGCCTGATTGGTCTTAAGGTCAGCAAAGCCATCTTGGGCTTGAATCACGCCGCGACGCTCGGCTTCCCGCCAGGCTGATAGGGCGCCGGCACAGTCGCCGGCGCGGAAGCGTGCTTCTCCCAGGTAGTAGTGGGGCAGATAGGGTTCAAAACGCATGCCGTAAATGCGCACGCGCTCGGCGGAGTCGGGGTTTTCCGCAATGGCTTTTTCAAAGTCGTTAACGGCTCGATCCAGGTCGCCGTCCTGCAGCGCCTTAAGACCGGTGCCATAGTCTCGTTTGAAATCTGCCAGCACGGTGGTGGAGGCCACCAAGCCAAGCAGGGCTATCCATCGCGCGACCCAACGACTCACCAGCCGGACCGCTCAAAATAGCTGGTGGCGTCAAGCTCGGTGAACTGGGCCCTGGCCTGCACTCGCTGCTGGCGCTGAACCCGCGCGTTCAATCGCACCGGCGCGGCCGCGCCGCTGGAACGGACCACAATCTGATAGTTACCCTCGGGCAGGGACAGCATCAGCGGCGTAGTGGCGTCGTCGGGCAGCGCCACCGAGCCCTGGCCACCGGTAATTTCGATCACTTCACCCCAGGGCGCGGCGTCAATGGCCAGCTGGCCCTGCAGGGCCGCGAAGCGGGCCTGTTCTTCTGAAGCGCGGCGGTTTTGGCGATCGGTAATATCGCTGCGGGCGGCAACCAGGGCCGCGTTGCTGGGATAGCGGGCCAGGCCAAAGGTTGTTAAGGACAGGGCGCCGTCATCGTCGCCGTCTATGCTTAGCTGCTGAGCCTGGTCGGCAACAGCCTGGGTCAGGGCGCGTCGCTGGGCCACCACTTCCACATCGTTAGGAAACTCTTTGGCGATGGCATCCAGTGCGTCACTGGCAGCGGTGATGGCGCTGGCATTCAGAGGCGCGCGCTGAATCAAGCTGCGACTGTCAGCTAGCAGGCCCGCGAGTCGGTTTTGGCGTTGCTGGCTGGCGGCTTCAGCGCTGATCGCCTCACCCAGGGTGATGAATCGGCTGTCGCTGGAAAAGGTGCTGGCTGCCAGCTGAGCCAGATCCCCTGCGGCGGGCAGATCGTCCACTCGTCTAAGCTGGCGAATCCGGTCAAAGACCTGATCGGGCAGGCTGTTGATGGCCGCCTGGGCGCGGGGGTTAGTGGCATCCAGTTCCAGCACCCGTTGATAGGCCGACAGCGCATTATTGCTGTCAGCAGATAGTAAAGAGCCCGCTCTAGCCAGACGCTCAGCCTGCTGCAGGGACTGTTGGATTTCCCGGTCCACCGCGTCCAGGGCGCCGGTGGCCTGCTGCTGAATCTTGGCCAGGGCAGGGTTGTCGGCCTCAGCCCTGAGCCCGGCGCTGGCAAAATCCACCGCCCGTGAATAGTTCTGACTGGCCAGGGCGCTGCTGGCCTGGCGCTCAAAGTTTGCCGCAATGTCTGCCAGGCCCTGTTTGGCCTCAACGTTGGCGGGATTAAGCCGCAGCACTGCCTGGAAGCGGTCCACGGCGCTGTTGCCCGGCGGCTCAATCAGGCTGTTGTTGCTGACCAGCTGGGCGGCCTCTTTGAGCAGATTGGCGATTTGTTCAGCTTCCTGTACCGACTGCTGCCTGGCGCTGACCTCTGCGGCCACCGAGCTAACCAGGGTTGAGGCGCCGAAGCGGCTTTCCAGCAGTTTTACCAGCCGCTGGGCTTCGTTCAGGTTGTTGTTCAGCAGTTCATCCCGGGCCTGTGCGACGACGGTTTCCTGAACCCTTTTTCGGCCTTCCGACGCTGCTTCGTTGCGAGGATCCAGGGCCAGCGCGGCGTCATAGTTTTTCAGCGCGTTCTCAGCGGCGGGCTCGATCAGTTTGCCCTGGGAAAACAGCTGCTGGGCTGAAATATTCAGATCAAAAATTTCCCGGCGACGGGTTTCTGCCGCCTGTTGGGTGTCGATCTCAGCCAGTAAGTCGGTCAGGGGCTGATAGTCAGCGGACAGGTCCAGGCCATCCGCCGCCACCGCCCGGGCCTGTTCCAGATTGCCCTGCAGCAGCAGACTGCGGGCATCACTTTCGAAAAACACCGCCACCTCGCCGCTGCGCTCCAGCGCCGGTCCGTAGTTCGGCGCAATGTTCAGCACCTCTTTCAGCCGGGTAACGGCGTTGTCGTCGGCGGGCTCGCGAATTCGCTCCAGCACGATGTGCGCGTCCACCTTCTTCAGCAGTTCGTCCACCACGGCCCGCTGTTTGTCAGTCAGGCCCGAGGAATCGCCTCCCAATATCAGCGTGAGTGCGGTTGCCACCATTAGAACCCCAGCCAGGGCAGCCGGAATCAGCCAGGCGGGGCGCTTTGCTCCTTGGGCCGGGCTCTGACCCGAGACCCGAGTTGCGCCGTGGGCCGGGGTTTGCTTTGAATCATTGGCTCTGCCGGGGGGCTTGCGTTGGCCGGTGGCCCTGGCAAGATCCCGGGTGACCCGTTCGGGCACTCGCAGCGGCCCAGAGCCGAAACGCGGGTCGGAGAATTGGTCTGAGTTAAATAGCTTGGTTTCTCCGCTGAGCCGTTCGGCAAACGCCGCCTCAGTCATCACCAGTTCTTTGATGGCCTCGCAAAACCCGAGCATGTCTGGAAAGCGGTCGTCTTTATCCTTTGCCAGCATGGCGTCCAGCACTGGCTGCAGTTCTGTCACGGCCTCGGGCAGCAGCGGCGGGGCTTCCTGCACATGCTGCATGGCCAGCGCCAGGGGTTCCTCGGCCTTAAACGGCAGTTCGCCGGTGAGCAATTCAAAGAACATGATTCCCAGGCTGTACAGGTCAGCTCTGCCGTCAATATCCTTGCCGGTGATCTGTTCCGGGCTCATGTAGTAGGGCGTGCCTACCACCATGCCGGTCTTGGTCAGCCGATGCTCCGAGTCGGTTTTTCTGGCGATACCAAAGTCGGTCAACACCGGTGTCAGCTCATCCCGGAACATGATGTTGGACGGCTTCATATCCCGGTGAACAATGTTGTGGCTGTGGGCCAGGTGCAGGGCGTGGGCCACCTGGGTGCAAATTCGGATACATTCCGCCACTGAAATGCCATGTTTCATCCGCTCTGACAGGGTGCCTCCCTGCAGATACTCCATGGCCATATAAAAGTGTTCACCCTGCTGTCCGATGTCATGGATGGGGACAATGTTGGGGTGATTGAGTTTGGCCAGCATCTGGCCTTCGTGCAGAAATCGTCGTTGGAAGTCTTCGCCGGACAGGGAGCCGCGCAGAACTTTTACCGCCACTTCCCGACCAAGGCTGAGCTGGGTGCCGAGAAAGACGCGCGCCATCCCTCCTTCGCCAATTTCGCGAATCAGGTCATAACCATCAATTTTAAAATCTACAGCCATCGATGCGCCGTCTGGCATGGGCTGCAGGCATTATGTGCCGTAATGCTCACCCCTTCCCCTGTTCCCTGGTGTCGTTAGTGGCGTGGGCCCTCTTGTTTTGGATATTAGCGCACAACACACTTCAAGTCGCTGAATTACCCGAATTTTCTGTGAACGATTGCGACCAAGGCCAGTGCTCAAGCTTGAGCAGCGCAGACACCGACATGGCGTCGGTAATTACGCCGCGCCGCGCCAGCGCCTGGGCCGCGCTGAGCGGAAGATGGCAAAGCTGCAGTTTCTCGGTGGGGTCGGGATCCGGCTCACCCAGGGTAAGGCCGGTTGCAACAAAGATTTCTGCCCGTTCGCTGGTGAAACAGTTGGAGGTGTGCAGGGTCATCAAATGCTGCCAGGTAGACGCCGACAGGCCGGTTTCTTCTCGCAGTTCCCGGGCTGCCTCTGCCCTGGGCTCAAGACCCGGGTCGCCGCCACCTTCAGGAATTTCCCAGCTGTAGCAGCCCAGGGGGTAGCGGTATTGGCCCACCAGCCAGGTAAAGCCCTGCCCATCAATGGGCACCACGCCCAGCGCCAGGCCGGTGGGTTCCACTACCCCATAGATACCCGGTTCAGCGTTGCCGTGGACCACCTGGTCCTCTCGCAGGCTTAGCCAGCTATTGGAATAAATGGGTCGAGATTCAAGCTGCCGCCAGGGGCTGGGTTGGTCTGGCGGCAGCCATTGCCGAGGGTCGTCGGGCATCAGCCGAGCTTGCTGGTGAGCTCCGGCACGATGGAAAACAGATCGCCTACCAGCCCGATATCCGCCACTTCAAAAATTGGCGCGTCCGCATCTTTATTGATAGCAACAATGGTGCCGGCGTCTTTGATCCCGGTCAGATGCTGGATGGCGCCGGAGATACCAATGGCCAGGTACACATCAGGGGCAATGATTTTGCCGGTTTGTCCAACTTGCATATCGTTGGGCACGTAGCCAGCGTCAACCGCCGCTCTCGAGGCTCCTACGCCAGCGCCCATGGCATCAGCCAACTGATAAATAATCTCGAAGTTTTCTTCGCTGCCCAGGGCGCGGCCGCCGGACACGACCTTAGCCGCAGACTGCAGGTCTGGCCGCTCCCCACCCGATGCGTCCAGTTTGACGAAGCGGGTATGGGCTGGTGCCGGTGCGGAAACTTCAGCCGCTACCACCGCCGCTGAGCCGCCGTCCGTGGCAGCGGCAAAAGAGGCGGTTCTTACGGTGCCGGTCATGGTCTGATCTTCTGGCACCGAAACGTTCACAATGGCGTTGCCGGCGTAAATGGGGCGTTGAAACTCATGACTGCCCAATACGGCCATGACGTCACTAATCTGAGCCACGCCCAGCAGCGCAGCAACCCGCGGCAGCAGATCTTTGCCGAAGGTGGTGGAGGGGGCTAGCAGGTGGCTGTAATCGCCGGCCAGGGAAACGATGGCCGGAGCCAATGCGGCTGCCAGTCGAAAGGCGTTGTCGCTGGTAGTAACGGTGAGCACCCGATTGACCCCGGCCAGGGCAGCGGCCTGGGCGGCTACGCCGTCGGGTTGGTCAGCAAATACCACCACGTCGATATTGCCGCCGCCTGCCGCACTGGCAATAGCGCTGGCGCAGGTCAGGGTTTTGGCGGTGCTGACGTTCAGCGATTGGCCATCATGTTCTGCGATAATCAGTATGTTTGACATTACACCAGTCCCTTGTCTTTCAGTGCGGCCAGCAGGCCGTCCACATCGTCTACCATCACTCCGCGTTCGCGCTGGGCCGGCGGCGCGAAGCTGGTGGTGCTGACGAAGTTACCAGTCTCAACACCCATATCAGCCAATGCCATGGTGTCTAAAGGCTTTTTCTTGGCTTTCATGATGTCAGGCAGTTTGACAAAGCGAGGCTCATTGAGGCGCAGGTCTACGGTGATCATGGCGGGTAAATCCACTTCAATGGTCTCAAGACCGGCGTCCACTTCCCGGGTCACCGCGGCTTTCCCGTCGGCGATGGATACTTCTGAGGCAAAGGTGGCCTGGGGTCGATCCCACAAGGCAGCGAGCATCTGGCCGGTCTGGGAACAGTCGTCGTCGATGGCCTGCTTGCCCAGCACCACCAACCCTGGCTGCTCGCTGTCGATCAATTTGAGCATGACCCTGGCGGCGGTCAGGGGTTGTACTTCTTCATCGCAGGTCACCAGTATGGCGCGATCGGCACCCATGGCGAGACCCGTTCGCAGCTGCTGCTGAGCCGCGTCAGGCCCGATGGACACCACCACAACTTCTTCAGCGTGGCCCGCCTCGCGCATCCGTAGCGCTTCTTCCAGCGCAATTTCATCGAAGGGGTTGATGCTCATTTTGACGCCGTCAGTAACCACGCCGCTGCCGTCGGGTTTAACCTGAACGCGCACGTTGTAGTCGATGACCCGCTTGAGGCCGACCAGTATTTTCATGCTTTTTACTTTCTCTGAGAGATCTGGGGAACCCGCGATTTTAACCGCCTGAACAGGTCAGCGCCAGTTGCGCGATTCCGCCATCAGCTGCTCAGACTGCAGCGTATAACCCGGTTCGAATTCAAACCCCAGCTCATCGTCCTGAGCATGGACCACATGGCCCCGGGCGGCCAGGATGCGATCTTTATCAAGGACAAAATACAATCGGTAAATTTCGCTGCTGTGCTGGGGCCAGCCTTCGGGCCGTCGGACCATCACGCCGCCGACGGAGACATTGCTCAATTCGGTCAGGTAGGCATGGTCGCCCAGCGTAATAAACACCCCGGCATACATTCTTAGCCTGGGGTTTTTGCGCAGATCTGCGGCGTTGTCCGGTCCCGGTCCCGGCTCCGGGCCAGGGTCAGTCATCGGTGAGGGCTTCAAAACGGTTGGCCTTGCGGTTTTTTTGCACCCGCTTTGGGTCCCAGATTCTGCCATTCATGGCCAGATGTATGCCGTTTTCGAGGGTTTGGCAGGCGCCCACGGCGCAGCCGATATTGAACACGGCATCGCTGCCAACAAAGCGCGCCGGATTTAATGCGCCGGTTAGCACCACCGTATTGCTGGCAGCGACGGGGGCCAGGGCCAGGGCGGTTTGCACCATGGTGTCGGTGCCGTGGGTGATCACAAATCGGCTATTGGGGCTTGCACTGACTGCGTCGACGATTTGCGCACGATCTGCATCGGTGAGATCCAGGGAGTCTTTGCGCATCAGGGCGATCACATCAAATTCCAGCGCCACGTTGAAGGCTCGCAGTATATCGCCGATCTGGGGTTCGCCAATTTGGTAGTCGCTCTTCGCATCGAAGTAGATTTTATCGATGGTCCCGCCAGTGGCGATAAAGGTAATTTTCATGGTTGCCATCATAACCGCTGGTAGGCTGCTTGCTTCAAGGATTGGCGACACAGCCCAAATCCCTGTCCGGCGCAGACTTCTTGCCCGCATTATTCATGAAGGTCGCTGTTGGCCTGGCAAATCCCAACGCTTTCAGGCCCTTGCCTGATCAGCCTAAATGACGGTGGCTGACGGTGTGTCGCTGTCGGTGTCTCGCCTCATCGGGCGGCCCATCTTGAACCATCGGCCTCAAACCATAGCTATGGCTATGGGTTTTCACCCGATCGTCCAATCTGGGCTCGCCAGCTGAGACCAGTCATCCGACCTTCATGAATAATGCGGGCTAGTGGGTCGTTGGGTAAAAAAGTAACCTCAGTTCGCGTATGGGCCGGCTTGGCAAGGCGCAGCACTCAGCCAATGGCCGGGCCCTTGGCAAGGGTTGCAACGCGGCCAGGGCGGTCCAGAGAGGCCGATAGGCTGATAAACTAGCAATGATGAGACAGGGATTGATCACAAAGCAGCGCCTCCCTGGCGGGGCCATGGGCTGGTGCCCAGTCTTGGTGATATTGCTGATAGTGCTGGCGCAGCCCGCGTCGGCTGTCAATTTACGTGAGACGCCGCTGCTGGCAGCCCAGATTGGCTATCGCCTTGAACGCGAGCTGGGACCCCGCCGCGCCAGCGTTACCCATCTGCTGGCCTGGCGACTTCACTCGGCGTTGATTGCACGGGAGTTTGCCGCTGGTGACTTGATTCAGGAGCGGGCCCAGGGCTGGGAAAATACCCTGCAAAGACTTGAGGCGGGGCGTGACCAGCCGCTGCCGGCTTGGTTTGCGCCGATTGAGATGGGCACGATTGAGCCGCTGCTGCTGGGCCATTTGATGCAGCGGGACTCCGCCGCCTGGCATCCGCTCCAGCAAGCCGCCGCCGCCGCGGCACTGGGCCGACTGGTGACCTCCGACCTGGTTCCCGAGTGGGCCACCCATCAATACCCGGCACTGCAGTCATGGGCCCGAGACCACGCCCCGATGATCTGGCAGTCGTTGCTATCGGCGCTGGCAGAAAACCCCGACTGGGTGCCTCTGGTGGCGCCGGTTTTTGCCGGCCGCTTGGCCCTGGATCTGGACGCTCCGCTGGCTGATTGGCTGGCCCTGGACGATCAGGCTGGCCTGGAGCTCGAAGCCCTGGAGCAGCCCAAGGCGGGCTCCACGCTGCAGCTGCTGCAGCGTCAGGCGGACCTGTTGCAGTCCGAGGACCTGCTGGCTGATCGTCGCAGTTCTCCGGATTTATACCTGGCGCCCTACCAACTTTATCGCCGGGCTGATCGCCCCTCGGCCCTGGATTTCGCCGTGCTGGCGTTATCCAGGGCACTGGCCAACGTGGAGCGAGGCCAGTTTGCTGAGTTGGTCCAAGTGCTGGCAGGACTGGTGGAGATTGGCCTGGTGGAACCATCCACCGTGGCTGATCAGCGTCTCACCGGAGTGCTGGAAATCTTGAGAAATGCCGACGACCTGGTGTTGACCCAAATGGCTAAAGTCGATCCCAGCCTGAGCGACACCTATTTGCGTCTGCGCCAGCTACTGGGTGATGGCTTGCAGCGCGATCCGGCTCAGCGGCCCGAGGCGCTGTCTGAATTGGCCTCGCTGCGGGCCGCCGGCGATCGGCACACCACCGATCTGCAGGGCTACCTTCAGCAGCCGGCCCGGGCAGGGGCCAACGAGGACCTGCAGATCTGTATGGATATCAGCCAGTCCCAGGGGCAGTACCCGATGGAACCCATCACCCGGGAGCAGTTTTCCCGCTGCCTGTCCGGCTTTGCTGGCTGGGGGCTTGAGTTGGCGCGTTCCGCTGAGCTCGCCGGGCGGGGCTCCGGGCCTTTTGAACCTGGCAATCTGAGCCGGGAGCTGGGGTTAAATCAATGGCAGCGGATCAACTACTGGATTGGCTACGTGGACAATCGGTACTCCGCCGGCTGTGGCCCCTTTGATGAAACCTTGGTCAACCCCCTTGAATGGGCGCTGGCGGCAAACGCTTACGCCTGGTTTGCGGAACGTTGGCCAGCCTATGCCAGCGCCAACGACGAGCTGGTGGAGGTTGATCGTCTGATGTCCCGGGGCGTGTCGGTGTTGGAAAATCTGCGCCGGATGGACCAATGCCGCCGCTTCGGTTCTTCCTCGGGGCGCTCTGCGCTGCGCATGATTATGGAAAGCTACGCCGACGCCATCGATCGCACTGTTGCCGAGATGGGCAACGCTACCGCAGAATTTCGTGCCCGTGAGCTTCGGCCAGAGGCTGATATTCAGCTGGACGCAGACTCCAGCCAGAGCACCAACTATCGGCCTGAATCCCTGCGGGTGTCGCCCTGCGCTGGAGTCTCCCAGTGCGGAATGAGCCAGCAGCTACTTCCTTCCAGGGCTCTGCTGGGCCTGCTGCCCCAGGCATTTCTGCTGGCCGATCAGGCTCGCATCGGCAACCTGTCCGCTTGTTATGACCAGGTCCAGTGGATAGATCGCCGGGCTGAACCCTCTCGGGTGGGCAATGCCGCCATGGCCCGCTACTACGGTCGCCTGAGTTTTGATCTGAAAATTTATTTCAGCACCCTGGAAGGGCCAATTCGGGATATGAGGTTAACCAGCCAAGAAGAATATGAATATCTGTTTGGCGCCAATAGCGGGGAGGTTCTGTCCAATCCCTGTCCTATCGACCTGGTGGGAACCCAGGTGGTCTCTCAGCTGCCGGAGAAAGGCTTCCGCTTAGTGCCGTCCCGGCTGACCTTCCTGACCGCCGCTCGAACCAACCCCAGCGCTATTTTTGAACGCCACTGGGAGTCCGGTGATGAATGGCGGGATCGTTTCATTACCGGCGAGGGGGTTGAGCTGTTGGCAAGCCAGTCCGCAGACCCGCTGCTGGAGACGGTGGATAGCAGGCTGCAGGGCCTGTATGAAGGTTGGAATGAACTGATTTACCAGTCGCTGATGGGCGCAAATGGCGTTGATTCTCTGAGCAATGCCATGGCCGATGTGGACCGGGAGAAAAAGCTGTTGGTCAATTTGGCCCGAATTCTGGAGCCCAACAACACGGTTCAGGGCCCGGCAAATCGGGCGGCGCTGTTCGGCCCGGCTGGGCTGTTTGATCGGGATCGCGCCGGGGGCATGTCCCGCCAGTTGTTACCCGCCAATCAAATTGCGCCGCTGGCGCTGGGGTTTTTGCAGGACGCTCGTTTCCTGTTCGGATCCTCGGGTCAGTCGACCAATGCCATGCAACAAGCTGAGCCGCTGGTCACCAACACCCTGGCCCGACTTGAGTCGTTACGATACCGCTTCCGCCCGACGAGCCAGAATTAATCCCACGTAAAGTGCCAGACACAAGCCGCTGACCGCGATCGCCGCCATGCCCGGCTGATTGGAGGCGGTGACCTCGGTTATTCCATGAACCAGGTAGGGCAGTGATACAAGGCTGGCAACCAGACGCGCCTTGTGGCGCCCGGAGACTACCCAGGGCAGGCAAACCAACAGCGGGATAAGGAAGAACAAGGCAGCGCTGATCCTGCCAAAGGTCAGCCAGGTCAGCCACCAGCCTTCCACCCCAATCAGCGCCACAAACAGGGCAATGAAAACAGCTTTCATCATTGGTTTAGCCTCAGTGCTGTGTCAGCCAGGCGTTTGCCCAGGGCCTGACAGAGAACTTTTTCGTCACGGGTTAGCGGCTCGGTTCCCTCCGGGCCTGCCAGGTGGCTGGCACCGTAAGGGGTGCCGCCGCTGCGGGTTTCCAGCAGCGCCGGCTCGCTGTAAGGCAGACCAACAATCAGCATGCCGTGGTGTAACAGTGGCAGCATCATGCTCAGCAGGGTGGACTCCTGGCCGCCATGCATTGAGCCGGTGGAGGTGAAAACCGCCGCTGGCTTGCCCACGTGACTTGCCGATATCCAATGGGATCCGGTGCTGTCCAGGAAGGCTTTTAAGGGTGCGGCCATGTTGCCAAAACGGGTTGGGCTGCCCAGGGCCAGGCCCTGGCAATCCAAAAGATCCTGCAGGCTGACCGGCGGTGGGCCTGCCTGGTCCGCCTCGCCTTCCAGGGGCGGCACGCTGCGAACCCGGGCGCCGGCGCTGGTGCTTTCCACGCCCCGGGCGATCTGCCGTGCCATGGCGGCGGTATTTCCATTGCGGCTGTAGTAGAGCACGAGAATTTCTGTCACAACAGATCCAGCACGTTTTCCGGCGGTCGGCCAATGATTGCCCGCCCGCCGTTGCTGACTATGGGTCGCTGCATCAGCTCAGGTTGACGGATGATGGCCTGGATCAGCGCTTCGGGACTCATGGCGTCGGCATCAAGTCCGGCGTCCCGATGAGCCGGTTCGCCACGCCGCACCAGCTGGGCGGCTGTCATCCCCAACGCCTCAAGCAGGCCTTGCAACTGTTCGGCCTGGGGCGGCATGGTTAGGTATTCCACCACCCTGGGGCTGAGACCCCGGTCCAGGAGAATCTGAAGCGTGGCTCGGGATTTTGAGTAGCGTGGATTGTGGTAAATGGTCAGATCAGATGCCATAGTCGGGTCCTGGAAACGCGGGGCGAATCATACCATCGGTGAAGCCGCTGGCTGACCCCAGCAACTATTGAACGCAATTAGGTGTCAAGGTCCCGTCGACAGGCAATGAAGCTATCGATTCCCTATCAAATGCTTGACCGAGAGCGCAGCTGGGCGCTGTTTCGCTATGTTATTGGTCAATTTCAGCGGGACAACTGCCTGACTTTTGCCGGCATGTTGACCTTCAACACGCTGCTGGCGCTGGTGCCCCTGATTACCGTGATCACTATGGTGCTGGCCGCTCTGCCGGTGGCCGACGAATTGACAGCGCGGTTCCAATCGCTGATCGCCGATTACCTGGTGCCGGAAAAACAGGACACCATTCAGGAGACCCTGTTTGGGCTGGCCAGCCAGGCCACAAAGCTGTCAGCCACAATGGCGGGATTTCTTCTGTTAACCTCGCTGATGCTGATGGCAACCGTTGAGAAAACCTTTAATCAGATCTGGGGCGTCAGCACCTCCCGCACGCTGATCAACCGCTTTTTGATTTTCTGGACGACCCTGACCATCGGGCCGATATTGGTGCTGGGTTCGTTGGCCCTTAGCTCCTATTTTTTCTCCCTGGAGATTCTGAGCCAGGCGCCCGCCGCCGGACCGCTGCTGGCCCTGGCCCGAAAAGTCGGACCCTTTGTGGCCCTTGCCATGGCCTTTTTTCTGCTGTTCATGATTGTCCCCAATCGCACCGTGCCCTGGCGTCAGGCGGCGATTGGTTCGGTGGTCACGGCGGTGCTTTTTGAAACGGTGAAGTGGGGCTTTGGCATTTACGTGCGCGGCTTTGATGGCTACGAGAAGATCTACGACGCCATTGCCGCAGTGCCCATTTTCATCCTTTGGATTTACCTGCTTTGGTCGGTCATTCTTCTGGGCGCCTCCTTCACTGCCTCCTTGGGTAGATTTCGCTTTCGCGAACGGGGCGATCATTATCCCGAGCAGCGGGAGTTTGTGCTGGTTTACCGCATCGTGGGTCATCTGTGGGAAGCGCAAACCGGCGGCACCGGGCTAAACACCCAGCAGCTGCTGGCCCGGGAACCCGGCGCCGACGATCATCAGGTGCAGTCGATGCTGGAGAACCTGCGCCGGGCCCAGATGGTTCGTCGGGATGAGGAAGGGGACTGGCTGCTATGTCGAGATCTTAAGCAGATTACCCTGAGCGATCTTTATCAAACCGGCGGCTACGTCTGGCCCTCGCTGGGGGACCTCAAGGAAGGCAAAACGGATCTCTGGAACTCCAGTTTTGTGAATATTTTAGAGGGTTTGGACCCGGCCATGCAGAAAACCCTGGAACACAGCCTGCAATCACTTTACCGGCCGGCCGGTCCTGATAGCCATAACCCAACACTGCGGACCATAGGGAACTCATGAAACCATCGATCTCAAGCAGCCTGAAGGTGACTGTTTTCCTTCTGGCTGTTAGCTGCAGCGCCGGCGCCCAAAACTTGCTGGACTTTCAGACCCTCGATGTTCGAGGCGGCGAGGTGGATCTATCGACCCTTCAAGACCAATGGGTGGTGGTGAATTTCTGGGCTACCTGGTGCAAACCCTGCCTGAAAGAGATCCCGGACTTATCAGATCTGCATAGCCGGCGGGAAGATGTCACCCTGATCGGACTGACCTTCGAAGAAACCACCCCAGAGGCGGTGGCTGAGTTTCTGCTGGACCATCCAGCCAGCTACCCCGTGGCGCTGATTGATGTGTTTAACCCGCCGGCCCAATACGGCACGCCGCGGGTTTTGCCCACTACCTTGTTGATCGCCCCCGATGGCACCCAGCGCAAACGATTTGTGGGGCCGGTGACCGGCGCCATGATCGAGGAGGAAATTGCTCTTCAGCGCCAGACTTTTCCGTCTGCTGAGTAATTGGCCGCCGATAAAGGGACGATGACTCCGGCGCAGACTCCTGGGTCCCACTTAATCTACCCCTGAGCTACCCTGGTCAACCGCCTAGAGCGGCCAGCTGCGCCGCCTGGTGTTCCTGGATCAAGGGCTCTACCAGCTGATTAATATCCCCCTCTACCACCTCATTGAGCTTATACAGGGTCAGGTTGATGCGATGGTCGGTGATCCTGCCCTGGGGAAAGTTGTAGGTTCGGATTCGCTGGGAACGATCGCCACTGCCCACCAGCAGCTTGCGGGCCTCGGACTGCTCGCTGGCCTGAGCTTCCCGCTCCGCTTCAACCAGCCGGGCAGCCAGCAGGGACATAGCCCGGGCCTTGTTTTTGTGCTGGGACCGCTCATCCTGGCATTCCACCACCGTACCCGTGGGCAGGTGAGTGATCCGCACGGCGGAGTCGGTGGTGTTGACGTGCTGACCGCCAGCGCCGGATGAGCGATAGGTATCGATGCGCAGATCCTCGGTTTTGATCTTGATGGCCTGCACTTCGTCGACTTCCGGCAATATTGCCACGGTGCAGGCTGAGGTGTGGATGCGGCCCTGGCTTTCGGTATCCGGCACCCGCTGCACTCGGTGCACGCCGGATTCAAATTTGAGCTTGGAATACGCACCCTGGCCAATGACCCTGGCAATCACTTCTTTGTAGCCACCGTGCTCACCCGGGCTTGCGCTGAGTTGTTCTACCTGCCAGCGCTGTCGTTCGGCGAAACGTACATACATCCGATACAGGTCTCCGGCAAACAGCGCCGCCTCATCGCCGCCGGTGCCGGCCCGGACCTCCAGAAAGATGTTGCTGTTGTCGTTGGGGTCGGTGGGCAGCAGCAGCAGCTGCAGGGTTTTTTGCAGCTGCTTAAGGCGCAGTTCACTGGCCTTTAACTCGTCCCTGGCCATCTCCTGCATGTCACTGTCGGTTTCCGCCAGGGCCATGGCTTGGGCTTCGGCGCAGGCCTGCTCAGCGGCCTCGTACTCAGCCACCGTGCTGGTTACCGGCTCCAGCTGGCCATATTCCTGGGACAACTTGCGAAACAGGTCGCTGTTGTTGATCACCGTAGGGTCAGACAGCAGACGAGTCAGTTCTTCGTGTCGTTCAACCAAGGTCTGAAGTTTCAGACGGATCGAGGGGTTCACGATGAGCTATTGCCGTCGGAAAACAGTTCCTGGGCGGCGTTCAGGAGATCTTCACGGCCGTCAGCGGCGGCCTGCCGCAGGCTGCTGGTGGGCTGGTGCAGGATTTTGTTGGTCAGGCTGTTGGCCATTTGTTGCAGAATTTTCTCCGGGTCGCCACCGGCGGCGAGCTTGCGCTGTGCATCAGCCAAAATGACCTCTTTCCAGCTGCCCACCTGTTCCCGGTAGCCTCTGATGGCGCCGGTTGCGGCCAGGGATCGGCGCCAGCTCATATAGCCTTCAACCTCCTGGCTGACCATGGCTTCAGCCACCGATGCGGCGGCCTGACGATTGGACTGATTGTTCTCGGTAATCTTTTGAAGATCATCCAGGGTATACAGATAGATGTCTTCAAGGTCGCCGACGCTGGCCTCCACGTCCCGGGGTACCGCCAGGTCAATCATGAAAATGGGCCGTCGCTTGCGTTTTTTCAGCGCCGCGGCCACATCCACCCGGTGGATCACCGGCTCGGTGGCGCCGGTGGAGCTGATCACCAGATCACATTTGCTCAGGTGTTGAGGCAGTTCGTGCAGGGGAATCGCTGAGCCGCGAAAGCGGTTGGCTAATTCCGCCGCCTTGGCCACGGTTCGATTGGCCACCATTAAATGTTTGATTTCCCTCTCCATCAGGTGCCTGGCGGTGAGTTCCATGGTCTCGCCAGCGCCTACCAGCAGCACGGTCAGTGACGACAGATCGTCAAAAACTCGCTGGGCCAGCTTTACCCCGCTGTAGGCTACGGACACCGGGCTGCGCCCGATCTCGGTCTCTGTTCTGACTTTCTTCGCCACCGAAAAAGAGTGCTTGAACAGCCTGTCCAGGGGCGCATCCAGGGTCTTGGCGTCCTGGGCCATGCGATAGGCGGTTTTTAGCTGTCCCAAAACCTCGGGTTCTCCCAGCACCATGGAATCCAGCCCCGCTGCTACCCTGAGCATGTGACGCACCGCATGTTCTTCCCGGTGGTGGTATAAAAACGGCGTCAGCTGGTTGTCCTTCAGGCGGTGAAAGTCATGCAGCCACGCCGATGGTGTACGGTCGTCATTGGAATCAAGCGAGCAGTAAAGCTCGGTGCGATTGCAGGTGCTGAGGATGGCCGCTTCTTTGACGCCGGTCTGGGATCGCAGCTCACGCAGGGCATCGCCCGTCGCATCGGGCGTAAAGGCCACGACTTCCCGTAGCGAGACCGGTGCGGTGTGGTGATTAATTCCTACGGTGAGCAGTGACATTGGTTAGCGTTCAGGCTGAATCGGTTTGCGGCAGCGAAGATAATAGGGTTTCAACTGTCCACTGCTCAAGTATTTCACACATCCGATGGACCTTTTTTGCTAAATATCCATACTTTGCTCCCTTGATGAGGAACTTAAGCGGTTGGCCCTGGCCCAAACAGCAGGACAAATAAATTGACGGTAATTCAGTTCAGCAGTCCCAGCGATCATGCACTATCCTGTGGAATGACATGTGATCACCCACAGCCCAGTTCAATCAGGAGAAATCAATGACCTCTGCCTGCAAGCAGAATAATGGCTCAGCCACCGCCAGTAGTGGGCTGTTTGGTAAAAGTGGAACAGGTTTTTCGTCCTTTGCCCTCAGCGCCTGTCTGGCTGTGCTGCTGGTGGCTGGCTGCGCCGGCCCCGGCGCTCAGGTGCCTGAATCGGCAATGCCGGCGGAGCTGAAGCAGGACGACAGTCCCTTCGCCCGAACCGACCCGAAAGTGCTGTACTACGTTGGCGCTGCTGAAATCAGCGGTCGGCGCGATCAGCAGCAGGCTGCCGCTGAGTATTACGCCAAAGCCGCCGCTCTGTCCGACGACCCCCGTGTGGTTGAGAGGGCTATCCAGGTGGCATTTTTTGCCAAAGACGAAACCCTTACCAACCGAGGCATAGAGCGCTGGCTGGTGCTTGACCCAACTGCCCTTGAGCCCAACCGGCTGGCTGGTATTTTGCGGCTGAAGCAGGGCCAGCTGGAGCCCACCTGGGGCCATATCGTTACCATGCTTGACCGTGAACCGTCGCCCAAGGTCTGGGAAGCCATCATTAAAATGATCGCTGGCGCTGAGCAGCGTGAGGTTGCCGCGCTGCTGTTCCGTCGTCTAACCCAGGAGCGCACCCCGCCGGCGGACGAGACCATAGTGCAAGCCCTTAGCGATCTGGCTTTGCAGTTTCGTGCCATGGGGCTGGCAGAGGCTTACGCCACTCGAAGCATAGAAATCAATCCGGATAACGCCGCCAGCTATATTTGGCGAGGTCGTCTGCGGACCTCCCTGAACCGGCTGGACGAGGCCCTGGTGGATCTGGCAAAGGCGGTAGAACTGGAGCCGGAAAACCCCCAGTCACGCCAGACCTACGCCGCATTGCTGGCTGAATCTGATCAGTTTGATGAGGCCATTGCTCAGCTCGAAGGGGTGCCGGCAACGCCGCTGGTGCTGTATTCCCAGGGCGCTTATGCACATTCTGCCGGATTGCCGGAGCAGGCTGATGGTTTTTACCAGCGCCTGGTTAATCTTCAGGTTGAGGCTCAGGACGAGAAATTTTTCCTCCTCGGCCAGTTATCAGAGACTCTGGAAAAGCCGTTTGAAGAATCGGTGGCCTGGTATGACGAGGTGCGGGCCGGGGATCGTCTGACTGATGCTCGGCTGCGCAGCGCGGTGGTGCTGGGCACCCACGACGAACTTGCCAGGGCCAGGAGAATCCTAAAGAACCTGCAAAATGGTAACGAGCAGGCGGCAACCCGGGCCTATCTGGCTGAAGCGGGGCTGCTGCGAGAGCTGGAACGACCTGCAGAGGCGTTGGATGTCTACACCACGGCCCTGGGGCTGCTGCCGGAAAACACCGATTTGCTGTTCGCTCGCTCACTGCTGGCAGAAGACCTGGGTCGACTCGACATGGCCGAAGGGGACCTGCGCAGCGTGCTGGAGATTCGCCCAGACGATGCCAATGCCCTCAACGCCCTGGGGTACACCCTGGCCAACCGCACCGATCGCTATGACGAAGCCCTGGTGCTGATCCAGCAGGCCTATGATCAGATGCCCAACCAGGCGGCGATTGCAGATTCCATGGGCTGGGTCTACTACAAGCTGGGCGATCTGGAGCAGGCTCAGCGTTACTTGAAGGAAGCCATCGAGCTGGACTTTGATCCGGAGATCGTTGCTCATCTGGGTGAGGTGATGTGGGCTATGGGTCGCCAGGAGGAAGCCCAAACCCTATGGCAGAAGGGCCTGGATAAGGCGCCGGACAGCGAAGTGATCTTGGAAACCCGAGGTCGGTTGTCGGGTCAATGAGCCAACTGCTGCGGGTCACTGCGGCCGCTCTGATCTTGTTGCTGGCGGCCTGCGCAGGGCGCCAACCGCCCAGCACCCGCCCTGGAGACGGATTTGATCAGTCTCGGGTCGCCGCCAACTGGCGCTTGGAAGGCCGTTTGGCCCTGTCCAATGGCCGAGATGGTGGTAGCGGTACCCTTACCTGGTTGCAGCAGCCTGGGGGCTCGCAAATGGCCTTTGTCGGCGCTTTTGGCCGCGGTAGCTGGCGCCTGACGGTCAACCCCCAGCAGGCGGAGCTGGTGCTCAGCGATGGCCAAACCTCATTGGCGCCAGAGGTTGGCACCCTGGTGGCTCAGGCCACCGGCTGGGAAATCCCCGTTGAAGCGCTGACCCACTGGGTCACCGGGGCGGCCCAACCGGGCTATCCGGCAGATTTGAATCACCACCCAAAAGGCTATCTCAGTGCCCTGAGTCAGCACGGTTGGCGAGTTCAGTTCGATGGTCGTCTGAAGGCGGGAGACATAACCCTGCCGCGAAAAATCACCGCCACTCGGGGGCCGGACAGGGTTCGTCTGTTGGTCAGGCAGTGGGATCTCGTGGCAGCTGAATAATCTGTCTGGACGCTAATTTATCTTTCATCAGTCGTTGACACTGGGTCAGTAGCCGATAAAATGTCGCGCCCGCGCTGTCTCGCTAGGTACGACATCGTTAGAATGCGCGGCAAACAGGTTTATTGGGATGTCGCCAAGTTGGTAAGGCACCGGGTTTTGATCCCGGCATGCGCAGGTTCGAGTCCTGCCATCCCAGCCATATGAGTGCCCACGCTGCCTGAAAACAGGCGGCGTGGGCGTTTGTTCTGTACGGAAACGAAAATGAGACAGGACACTAGACTGTGACCGGCATCGGCATCTCCGGAGTACAGATCTTCACCGGTCGGGCAAACCCCGATCTGGCGCGAGACATCGCCACCCATCTGAATCTGCCCCTGGGCAAAATCAACGTTGGCAATTTCAGCGACGGTGAGGTGACGGTGGAGATCATGGAGAACGTGCGCGGACAGGAAGTGTTTATCGTCCAGCCTACCTGCCAGCCCACCGCCGACAACTTCATGGAGTTGTTGGTCATGATCGACGCCATGCGCCGGGCGTCGGCGAAACGGGTCACCGCGGTCATTCCTTACTTCGGCTATGCCAGGCAGGACCGACGCCAGCGCTCGGCCAGGGTGCCTATCACCGCTAAGGTTGCGGCCAAGATGATCGACTGCGTAGGTACAGACCGAGCGGTAACGGTGGATCTGCACGCCGATCAGATCCAGGGCTTTTTTGATCTGCCGCTGGATAATGTTTATGCCTCCCCGGTGCTGTTGGCGGACGTCTGGCGCCATGTGGCAATGGAAGATTTGATTGTAGTTTCGCCGGATGTGGGCGGCGTGGTGCGGGCCAGGGCGCTGGCTAAACGGCTGGACGACGCTGACCTTGCCATTATCGATAAGCGTCGGCCCAGGGCCAATGAGGTGGCGGTGATGAATATCATCGGCGATGTCACCGACAAGGTATGCGTCATCGTGGACGACATTGTGGATACCGCCGGCACCCTTTGCAGTGCCGGCCGGGCGCTGAAGCAAAACGGCGCCAGAAAAGTCATAGCCTACTGCGTGCATCCGGTGCTGTCGGGTCCGGCACTGGACAATATTGAGGCCTCGGAGCTGGACGAACTGGTGGTGACAGACACTATCCCGTTGTCAGAGCGTGCCCAGGCCATGGACTGCATTCGACAGCTGAGTGTGGCCCAGATGCTGGCTGAAACCATTCGCCGCATCGCTTTTGGAGAGTCGGTCAGTTCCATGTATGTGGACTGACCTCATTGCCTGCCGCCTGGTCGCGGATGGCAGGTGTTAATTGAACGGAGTTATTCATGAGTAAAATGATAAAAATCCCCGCCTCGGTGCGGGAGCTGCGCGGGAAGGGTGCGAGCCGCCGCCTTCGCCACCAAGGTATGGTACCCGGCATTTTGTATGGCGGTGACCGAGACCCTGTGGCCCTGCAGATTTCTTACCAGTTCCTGTCCAATGCGGTGCTGAACGATTCCTTCTATACCTCAATTCTTGAGATTGCGGTGGACGACGGCCGTACCCAAAAGGTTATTGTGCGTGACCTGCAGCGCCATCCAGCCCGGGCCGACGTGATGCACATCGACTTCCTGCGCGTTTCAGACACGGAAAAGCTGAATATTCTGGTGCCCCTGCACTTCCTCAACGAAGACGAGTCTCCCGCTGGCAAGAAATCCAGCGTGGTTATCTCCCACCTGCAAACCGAAGTGGAAATCAGCTGCCTGCCGAAGGACCTGCCGGAGAGTCTGGATCTGGACCTGGCCAACTTGGATGCCGGCGACAGCCTTCAGCTGTCCGACATCGTGTTGCCTGATGGGGTGGAAATTGTGGCTCTTTCCCACGGCGAAGACTCTATCATCGTCAATGCTGCCCACGTGGCTGCAGAGGCTGCGCCGGATGACGCCGACAAGCCTGGCGACGTGCCCGTGGCTGGCGATGAGGAAGGCAGCAAGTCTGACGACTAGCCGCCAAACCTGCACTGAGCTAGGCCCCACGCCGTGGGGTCCGGCCGGAGCGCGCTATGGCCGCTGAACTTAAGGCCCTGGTAGGCCTCGGAAACCCTGGCGATCGCTACCACCAGACCCGGCACAACGCCGGGTTTTGGTTCATTGACCTGCTGGCAGCCGCCCACGGCGGTGAATTTCGTAACGAGCGTCGCCTGCACGGTGAAGCGGCGGAAATTCGTCTGGACGGCCAGCGACTGCGGTTGCTCAAGCCCGATACCTACGTCAATGAAAGCGGCCAGGCCATGCAGGCTTTGCTGAGCTACTATCGCCTGGAGCCGGCCTCGTGCCTGGTGATTTACGACGAGCTGGATTTGGCCCCCGGGGTGGTGCGATTCAAGCGCAGCGGTGGTCACGGCGGGCACAACGGACTGCGCAGCATCATGCAACACCTGGGCGTTGATGGATTTCCCCGTCTGCGCCTCGGTATTGGCCATCCTGGGCATCGCAGCGCGGTTACCAATTATGTATTGTCCCGTCCGCCGGCCGACGAGCAGGCCCTGATAGACGACGCCATAGGTCGGGCCGTTGAGGTGATGGCCGAGTTTGCGACAGGGCGCTGGGACGACGCGACCAAGCGACTACACACCCTTAAAGGAGGCTCAAGTGGGCTTTAAGTGCGGAATTGTCGGGCTGCCTAACGTTGGTAAGTCGACCCTGTTCAATGCCTTGACCAATGCCGGCATCGCCGCAGCGAACTATCCGTTTTGCACCATAGATCCCAATGTGGGCATGGTGCCGGTGCCGGACCCCAGGCTGCATCAACTGGCCAGCATTGTGAGCCCGGAGAAGGTGATACCCACCAGCATGCAGTTTGTCGATATTGCAGGTCTGGTGGCCGGCGCGGCGGCGGGCGAGGGTCTGGGCAACCAGTTTCTGGCTCACATCAGGGAAACCGATGCGGTGGCTCACGTGGTTCGCTGCTTTGCCGACGACGACATTACCCACGTGGCGGGCCGTCTGAATCCGGTGGACGATGTTGAAACCATTCACACCGAGCTGGCGCTGGCGGATCTTGAGACCTGCGAAAAGGCCGTGAACCGAGTCCAGCGCGCCGCCAACAGCGGCGACAAAGACGCAAAACTGGAGCTTGCGGCCCTGCAGCAGGCCCTGGCGGGGCTTGCTGACGGCCATGCTCTGCGTCAGCAGGGGTTGGACGAAGAGGTCCTGCTGCGGCTGCAGAGCCTGCACCTGCTAACCGCCAAACCACTGATGTACATCGCCAACGTTGATGAGTCGGAGCTAAACGGCGGGCCCCATCTGGATCAGCTCAAAGCCCTGGCCGAGGCTGAGTCCGCCCCCCTGGTGGTGGTTTGCGCGGCCATTGAGTCAGAGATTGCGCAGCTGGAAGAAGAAGAGCGGCGCGAGTTCATGGACGACCTGGGTCTGGAAGAGTCTGGCCTGCAGCGGATGATCAATGCGGGCTATAGCCTGCTGGGCTTGCAGACCTTCTTCACCGCCGGGCCCAAGGAGGTTCGTGCCTGGACCGTGCGGCAAGGAGCCCGGGCGCCAGAGGCCGCGGGCCGAATCCACACCGATTTTGAGCGCGGCTTTATCAAAGCGGAGGTCATCGCCTTCCAGGATTTCCTCAACGGTGGGGGTGAAGCCGGCGCACGGGAGGCCGGAAGATTGCGCATTGAAGGCAAGGAATATCAGGTTTGCGAGGCCGACGTGATTCATTTCCGGTTCAATGTGTAAAAAAGCGCCGATCTAAGCCATCCAGCGGTTGCCTGGGAGAGCAGTTGTGATTAAACTTCCGCGCTTCGCTTGACTTAGAATTCCCCGCTGATCACAATAGCGGGCTGTTTTGTCGGAGGGATACCCAAGCGGCCAACGGGGGCAGACTGTAAATCTGCTGGTTTATACCTTCGCAGGTTCGAATCCTGCTCCCTCCACCATTGTGCCAGGTGGAATAAAGGCACTGGCAAATATATATACGGAAAACAGATCAAAGTGGAAGGCCTGAGGTGGATGACCTGGCAATCTGCTTTGCTCTGTTTTTTGCTGTCTGAAGGCGGGTGTAGTTCAAAGGTAGAACCTCAGCCTTCCAAGCTGATGATGTGGGTTCGATTCCCATCACCCGCTCCAGCAGACGGCGGAGGGCACTTTGAACAAGGCTGCCCAGGCAGGATAGCCAGGTAGAGAATGCCTGTCGGAAAAAGGTAACAGAAAAAGGTAATTGGCCCACATAGCTCAGGCGGTAGAGCACTCCCTTGGTAAGGGAGAGGTCACAGGTTCGATTCCTGTTGTGGGCACCATACATTCCCGGCGCGCCGGGACGATATCAACATTTAACTCGGAGCTCTCGAGCAATGGCCAAGGAAAAGTTTGAGCGTAACAAGCCGCACGTTAACGTGGGAACGATTG
>CAYGPO010000003.1:0-16605 GCA_964351665.1 uncultured Gammaproteobacteria bacterium
GCCACTTTGTCCTTAATTTTCATCACATCATCTCCTGGGATTGAGTTTGAACGCTCAGCCTAGTGGGAGGCCTTTTTAAACACCTCTGCCCCGGCCACTCTGACATCAACGCTTAAAGGGCAAATCGCTGACGAAGAAAATGGGCGATGCCGTCCTCGTCATGATGCCCAATGACATCGGTGGCGGCAGACTTGACTTCAGCCAGGGCATTGGCCGGCGCGTAGCTTTCGTTGGCGACGGAGAACAGGCTAAGGTCGTTGTCACTATCGCCAAAACAAATCACGCTATCAAAGCCCAGCATTTCCCGAACCACCTGCACGGCGTTGCCTTTGCTGGCCAGGGTGTGATGAATATCGATCCAATACAGCCCCTGGTCCTCAAAACCAGGCCCTGAATAGGCCACCAGATGGTCTTGCCCGCCGACAAATTTAGCGATGGCCTCTATCGCCGGCTGGCCGCCGATGGCGCTCACGTTGGTCACGTCCACATCACCAGGCAGGCTTTCGATGGGGTGAGCTGACAGGCCCCTGCCCTGCAGGTACATCCGCTGCAGGGCATGTTCCGCATCACTTTTCAGCGGTCCGTGATGGACGGCGTGTTGGCCGTCACCGTCCAGGGTAAAAACAAATGGGGTAACGCCTTGCTCAACACAGGCGAGCCTGACCGCATTAATCTCCTCCACGGTCAGCACGTTTCGATGGCTGAAAGAGGCTGAGTTCGGGTGCCAGATCACCACGCCATTTTTATAGATGTGAGGCAAATCAAACCCATGGCCCTGTAACACCTGCTGAGAAGAATGCCGGGTGCGGCCGGTGGCTACGGTATAGGCCACCCCGCTGCGGGTCAGCAGTTTGAGGGTTTCACGGGTGAATTCCGATACCACCGAGTCGGCATTTAACAGGGTGCCATCTAAGTCAAAAACAATCAGTGTCATTGGACCAATTGTATCGCGGATAGCCCCCGGGCGGGACGCTGAATCGCCGCGCCTCAGAACCTTTTCTGGTGCAGGAAACCGCACAACCCAAAGCGCCACCATCAGTCGCCACCCACCAACATTTTTCGGCGCAGTACAAACAGCACCGAAACATTGATGAACAACCCCCAGGCACCAGATTCAATCCCCAGGGGGGAGTCTGTTGCCAACACGTTCAGCCCATCAGCCAGCCGCAGCCCCAGCACCACCAGCAGACCCGCCGCGGCTCCGGCCAGCACTGCACGAGCCGGCGGCGGCCGGTCTCTGACGGCGCCGATCACCGCCGGCGCCGCCTGGCAGAGCACTTCCAGCTTGACCACTGTCAGCTGCCAGATTGTTTGCGGCAGCTCTACTGCCAACGTTGCCATGGCTGCCATCACAACCCAGGAGAACGCCTTTCCAGCCAGGGTTAGATGAGCCTGAGATTTGTGCGGTCGCCGGCGACGGTAATAGTCCTGGGTAAACAGAGACGACAGCGCCAGCAGCGCCGAGTCGACGGTGGACATGATGGCCGCCAGGGCCGCCGCCAGAAACAGTACAAACAGCCAGCGGGCGGCAGGCACCGCGTCTATCAGTTCGCTCAGCAGCGCCAGGGTAACCCCCTCGCTGGCGGCCCGGTCCAGGCCCGGCAATACCGCGGCACCGGTCAGCCCAATGGCCAGCACCAGGGTAATGGTCAGCAGCGGCATCACCGCCATTAACTGCAGGGAGCGCTGCAGAGTTCTTTCGTCTTTGGCGGCAAAAATCCGTTGCAAGGCCTGGGGGTAGACCGCAGCGCCAAAAGCCACCACCAAAATGATACTGGCGTAACCGGCCAGGGCCTGACCGTCTGGGGCCTGCCAGAACTCCGGGCGCACCTGCTTAAGGGTATTGAGCAGCGCTGAAATGCCGTCGAAGTGACTGTTGACAATGGCAAAAAACACCACGCAGCCCAGCAGTAGGAGTATTCCCTGCAGCGCGTCACTCCAGGCCACCGAACGCATGCCACCCAGGGACTCGTAAACCACCATGATAAAAGCCGCAGACCAGATCGCACCGGCCAGACTGATATTGCCATCGGTCACGGCAAACAACACCTGCCCCACCGCCTTCAGATTGGCCAGAATATAGCTGGCCAAAACCAGCACAAAAACCCCGTTTAGCAGACCAGTGAGGGCGTTGTGCCGATACCGATCCCGCAATAGATCACCGGCGGTCAGATAGCCTTGCTGAGCAGATAGACGCTGGAGCCTGGGGGCAAACAGCCAATAAACGCCTACTATCCCCAGCATAAAAGTGATGGCGCTGAAAAAATAAAAGCCCTGACGGTAGGCGTTGGCCGGGTAGCCCACCAGCGCGTTGCCGCTGTACTGGGTGGCATAGAGGCTGAAAAAAATGCTGGTGAGCCCCAGACCTCGACCCGCCAGATAGAAGTCCTCCAGGCTATCGTCCTGCCGCGCCCGTCGTCCCAGCCAGCCGATAAGCAGCAGGGCAATCAGATAGCCCACCAGAAACAGCTGTCCTCCAGACCCTAGCATCGCCTCAGTATCAGGAGTCTGCGCCATTGTCCCAATGGCACTGCAGCAGGTAAACCACCACCAGCGCGTAAATCACCGACGAAACCAGCGCATAAACCGCCCAGGCAGGCAGCCCACCCAGTTCACCGTTCAAGCCGGGCCACCAGGGCACGGTGAGCAGCAGCAAAGCTAAGGCCAGCAGCAACCGGCGGCCAAAATGGGGCTTTCCAGGTGCTTGGCCAGGTCGCGGGTTCACCATGGGACTTTAGCCGGGTCTGAGGAACCATACAATTTAGGCAAATCGCGCATCGACAAATTAGATCAAGTGCAGGGCAGCATGCCGTTAGACTGGCACCATTATCCAGTTTAGAGAAATCTGATGCGAACCGCTGAAGTGATTGTCGTTGGGGCCGGCCCCGTTGGAACCTTCGCCGCGTTGGCGTTGGCGAACCAGGGTATAGACGTGGTTCTTTGCGAAGCGGGCTCTACCTGCGCCCAGGACTTACGTGCTTCAACCTTCCACCCGCCCACCCTTGAGATGCTGGACAAGCTGGATGTAGCCAGTGACATTATCAAACTGGGGCTGAAGGCACCGAAATACCACTTTCGGGAACGCCAGAGCGGGGAGTTTGTTGAGTTTGACCTGAGCGAGCTTGAAGGCGAAATGCCGTTTCCCTTCAGAGTGCAGTGCGAACAGCACGTTATGGCGGGCGAGCTTGCCTCCCGGCTGGAATCTCACCCCAATGCCGAGGTGCTATACCAGCACCGGGCCAACAGCTTCAGCCAGGACGATCTGGGTGTCACGGTATCCTTTGAAACCCCCTACGCCATCGAACAGATTCGCGCACGATATGTGATCGCTGCCGACGGCGGCAATTCCATTATCCGCAAGTGGCTGGGAGTGGAATTTGAGGGCTTCACCTATCCCGAGAAATTCCTTTGTCTGTCCACCGAGGTGGAACTGAAGGACCATTTCGAAAACCTGGTTTACGTGAATTATGTCGCGGACCCGAAGGAGTGGCTGGTTTTACTGCGAGTGCCCAGCGTATGGCGAATCCTGCTGCCGGCAAGCGAAAACGACGCCGACGAAGAGCTGCTGTCTGATGCCAATCGGGATAAGGTATTTCAGCGCCTGATCGGCGAATCCGGCGTTGAAACCAAGCATCGCACCATCTATCGGGTACACCAGCGAGTGGCCAAGCGCTTTGACCATGGACGGGTATTTCTGGTGGGAGATTCAGCGCACCTGAACAATCCTCTGGGAGGCTTCGGCATGAACAGCGGTATCCACGACGCCTGGAACCTGCAGGAAAAAATTGCCAGCTGCCTGAAGTCAGGCCACGATGCCAAGGCCTTTGAGATTTTTGATAAACAGCGCCGCACCGTTACCCATAACTTCATCCAGGCTCAAACCATCCATAACAAGGAATTGCTTGAGCACGGCGCTGCTGAAGGACATGCCCGACGCTTCGCCAAGATGAAAGCAACCCGGGATGATGACCAGCTGCGCCGGGAGTTCCTGCGCCGCCAGTGCATGGTCAGCAGCCTGGAAGACGCCGCGGCCATCGCTGGATAACTGCGCCCAGGGGCGATCGTACCTGCGGCTCAATGAGCGGGGCTTTAAAACTCCGGCAGCGTCAATGTTTTTCCCATCACCCTTACCTGCTGTATAGCTCATCCATCAGGCCGGTCAACTCCCAGCGCCCCAGAGAAATGGGAATGCTGTCGATGGCGTTGAGCTGATCAAAAAACTTCTGGATGGAAAACGGTTGGCCACGTTGTTCCATTAAACGAGCGTAATCGGCCAGGGTTTGCTCTAACAAAAACTTGCCGGTGATATAGCTGGTGCCGTAACCGGGCTGGCGCAGATACAGATGCTGCTCAAAAATCAGCAGCTCTTGTTCGGTTTTCATCCAGCCTCTGGGGGTCCACTCCATGTGCACCTTGCCTGCCTCTTCCATGCTCATTTCGTTGGCGTGAGCATATAAAGAGCCAAGACCACGGGCGGCTCGCTGGGCCAATAGTATCCAGACCAGCTCCCGGGACCGCGGGCTGTCTTCATACAGGCCGGCATGCATAAACATCTCCTCAACCCCGGTTGCCGTGCCCTCGTTGCGGCTGTCAAAAATGTTGTAAAGCAGCGCGCCCTGTCGGACCGGGCTGGGATGGGGTTCGGCATCCATACGCGCCAGCTCAAACCAGTGGTAGAAGTGGGTGAACAATGGCGCCGGGTCATAGTGGGCAGTGATCCAGAAGAAATTGCGCTGGGCCTCGGGCACAAAGCTCCCCATATGCTGGCGAATCGCCGGCTCCATGTAATCGGTAACGGTGAGTATCTGCTGTTCAGACAGAAAGCCCATGATCCGCTGAACCGCCTGCTCTGCCATTTCATCGTATTGCTCAGGACTGCTGGCGGCGATCATGGGCGGCAGGTGCCGGTTACGCTGCTCTTCCAGTTTTAACGACGACCAGGCCCGGGCCAACTCCCGCTCCAGCAGGCGTACCTCGTCTTCCCACGACAGCGGCACCAGGTGGACGTTTTGCTGGTACCAGGTGTAATTGTCCTTGCCTATGCCCGAAGGACCGGTTTTGCTGGGGGCCTGATCTTCCAGCCAGACGATCAGCTCCTCGGTGGCGGTCTGGCATTTCGCAATCATCGCCATTAACGCCCCGTCAGCGGTTTCTCCCAGCCGGCCTTCAAGATCCTTGAGGGCCTTCAGTTGGGCCCGAATATCCCGAATTCCGGTAATCCATAGATCTCTGGCATTACCCGTCAAATTGACTTTGGCCTGGGCCATGAGAGGAGGAATGACGCTAAGCTCTAAAGCAAGTTTTTTCTGCTGAGCAGGGTCCAGGGGAAAACGATAGGTCCATAGCTCCACCACCTGATGGTGGGTGGGGCCTTCGTGGGCCGGCACGTCGCTGCGGTATTCCCAGATGCTGCTATAGAACGCTGGATCCCTAGCCCAGGGCCGCAGTACCCGGCGATTGAAGTCGTAGCCGTTCATCTCGGCCCGTATCAGATGCCAATCAACCTGATGGCTGACCGGCCATTGGTCAATGTCAAAGTTCTCCAGCTGTGACCGAAGGGCCAGGTAGGTGGGCTGGCGGGCGGCGAACTGCCGGGCGCTGTAGTCCGGCGCTCCGGCCAGCTGTGGCGGCGCCTCAAAGGCCCGCCAGCGGGCAAATAACGCCAATAGCTCATCATAGTCGGCGGTGGCAGCCTGGGCCCCATTGAGCGCCAGCACAAGCCCGATAAACAGGCCTGTCAGTAATCGGGTCAGTGCCGGGACGAAAGTGGACCCTTTGCTCTTTTGCGCGGTAGTAACGAGATGCGGTTTGTTCATAGTTGCCAGGTCATATGCTGCTCGACGCTATTGTATACCCCGCTCTGTTGAGGCGGGACAGCTAGCCCGCCGTTTGCCAAACAGGTCCTTCTGACCCCAATGCCAGCCATGCTGTCAGCGGACACCAGTTATACAAAATCAGAATGTTCCGGGGCCTTGAACGATGTTATAAAAACACGACGTAAATAGGGAAACTCACCAGACAACGGAATGTCGGCAAATCGATTTCAACGGTTTTGAGGGGAATTGAAAAACATGAGATCCACTGCACTGAGCATTTCAATCATTTTGGCACTACCGATCTATACCGAGGTCGCCGCGCAATCGTCCCCTGAGCCCCGTCAAGGTGGACTGGAAGAGATTGTCGTGACAGCCCAGCGCCGAGAGCAGCTGGTTCAAAGCACGCCGGTAGCGGTGACAGCCATCAGCGAATCTCAAATTGCCGACCTGCAAATCACCACCACCCAGGACGTGGCCAAAGCAGTACCCAATCTGCAGCTGATCCCGGTTACCGCTAACCCATCTACCTTCCAGGTAGGCCTGCGCGGTGGCTCAGAACAAACCGGCGGCCTGATTGTCTCCGAACCCGTGGTTGGCATTTACGTGGACGACGTCTATCGAGCCAGGCTGCAGGGCGCCAATGCCCAGCTGACCGACGTTGAACGTATCGAAGTGTTGCGCGGCCCCCAGGGCACCCTGTACGGGCGCAACAGCTTTTCTGGAGCCATCAAGCTGGTGACCCGCACCCCCAGTGCCGATAACAGCTGGCTGAATCTTTCCGTGGGCGCGGCCAGTTTTGGTGAGACCAGCGTGCGCGGCTCCTGGGGCGGCGGAATTGGCGAGAATCTGGGAGCCTCGGTGGCGTTTCTGTATCGAGACCAGTCCGACGGCTGGATTTTCAATCGAGCCCAAAACCGGGACATCGGCGCTGAGGAAAACCTGGCCCTGAGAACCAAGCTGGCCTGGTCAAACGATGAATGGACCGTCGTTGGCACCCTGGACTATGGCGACGATAGCAACGATGGTTATATACCTACCCTGATCAGCTATACCGATGGCCCACCCGGTTCGGGTTTTGCTGACCGACGTAGCACCGCGCAAACCACTACTGTTCCTGGCTTTGATGAGTACGTTAATCAAACCCCCATCGATAGCCGCGGCGAAACTGAACAGTGGGGCGTCGCACTGGACATCACCCGGGAAATGGCATCGATGACCTTTCGCTCCATTACCGGCTATCGGGACCTGGACGACCTGTTTCGCTGGGATCTCACCGGCGGTTTTCAGGTCGCCCCGGAAACTTTCTTGCCCGGATTTGATCGTCAGTCTGATGCCAGCGCAGATCAGTTCAGCCAGGAATTCCAGCTCCAGGGCACCGCCATGGACGATCGGCTGAACTGGATCACCGGTCTTTACTACTTCACTGAATCCGGCCAACAGGTATTCACTGACGGCGGTATTTTCTTCACCGCGGTGACGGGCTCGCCCTTCATTCCCCTGCCTGCATTTCGGCAAAGCATCGACAGTGACAGCCTGGCGGTTTTTGGCCAGGCCACCTACGACGTGTCCGATCGTCTGAGTCTCACCGGCGGGTTACGTTTCACCCAGGACAACAAAGAGTTTGTCGCAACCATAGACGCACCCAGTGACGTGGCGGTCAGTCTGGATGAAGACTTTGACGCGTGGACGCCAAAAGTGGGCCTGGAGTACACCTTCTCCGACGATGTATTTGGCTACGTGTCTATTTCACGGGGCTTTAAGGCCGGTGGCTTTAATGGTCTGACTCGGGATCCAGCTGTGCTGGCTACACCCTACGACCCGCAGTTTTCCTGGTCCTATGAGGTTGGGGTTAAAGCCGACTGGTTTGACGGACTGCTGAGAACCAACGCCACCGTATTTCTAAACCAGCTCGATGACCTGCAGCAGGTGGCCTCGGCACCAGGAGGCGCTTTCCCGGTGCAAAATGTCGGTGACGCCGACGTCAGCGGACTGGAACTGGAAATCAGCGCAGCGCCCATAGAGGGTCTTAACCTGTTTGCCAACATCGGTTTGATGGATGATGACTACGGCTCTTTGCAGCCCGGCGCAGCGGCGGCTACCTCCGGCGCGGTGGGTCTGCCCCTGGTGGCGGACTGGACCGCGCAAATCGGCGCGGTCTATGAAACCCCCATCAGCGACAAGTGGTGGCTGCGGTTAGGCGCCGACTATCGGGCCATTGACGACTATTTTGTCAACGTACAAAACAACCTGGTGATTGATGGATACGGCCGCCTGGACGGTTTCGTCGCCCTGCGTTCGGCTGACGAGAAATGGGAGCTGGCTCTGCAGGGACGTAACCTGACCGACGATGCCAGCTACGTGTCCGGCGCCCTGATCGACGCACTGACCATGCTCAGGCCCAGAACCTATTCCGTCACCCTAAGCTATCGTCAGCCCTGATGGGTGAAGGGCCGCTGGCCCTCGCCTGGGCAATACCGATAGGCATTGATCAATAGGGAAGCCCTGAACACGGCCGGGCCTGACTGCACGTCGGACCCGGCCGCCATTGCCGTGCGACTTCCAAGCAAATCACCAATAGCCGCTGTGTTCGTTGACCAGCGCGGCAGGGACTGGCAGCCCTAAAAGTATCCGCACCATCCCTGTAGTATCTAAAAAGATTAAATGCGAATGAATGCTATTAACTATTGCAAATAGCAATGGTTCTCATTTAAACTTTTCCCATGACAACGCCAACACCACAGGCTTTGCCCGCTGCACTCCGGCAACGCCGAATGCTGGGGCAATCGCCTACGGCTCAGCAGGCCCCTTCTGCTAGGCGCAGTGACAGCGCCCCTGAAGCGCTACAACCAAAGTCGCCAGACCTGATGTGACGGACAATCGCCATGAACACACCCCCAACTCACAATCGCCCGACCTCACAACAGCAGTGGCTGCTGTGGGCCGGCGCCGTTGCCGCTGGGCTTGCCCTGTACGCCTGGTCCTGGACCTGGGTGCTGTAGTGATCTGAGCTGACACGGCTTTGTTGGTGCTGCGGGCTTCAGCTTCTACCAGCTGATAGATAACCTGTGATATACAGGCGTTTGCAGTCGGTTAAGGTTCTTAATCCCGTGTCGGACAAACGTACACAGCTGGAGCAGGCGGCCATTGCAGCGGTGCAGCGCTCCGGCCTGCAGAACTTGAGTTTTCGCACCCTGGCCGAGCAGGTGGGAATTAAGTCTTCCAGCGTGCACTACTACTTTCCTGAAAAGGGCGACCTGGCACGGGTCTTGATCCAGGAGTACACCAGAATCCTGGGCCAGCGGCTGGCGGATATCGATCAGCAGGCAGGCGCTCTCAAGCAAAAACTGGACGGCTTTGTGGCCATTTTTGAAGAGGTGGCCCGGGGCGATAGTTTTTGTCTTTGCGGCATGTTAGCCGCAGAAGTCGCCACCCTTAGCGAACAAAATCGGCAGCTGCTGACCGAGTTTTTTGTTGCCGGCGAACGCTGGCTGGAGAATCTTTTGTCCACCCATCAAGAGCAATTAACCAGCCCCATGGAACCCCGCACCCTGGCCCGGCTGATCATGTCCGGTCTGGAGGGCGCCATCTTATTGGACCGGGTGAACGCCAGCACTGACCGACTGCAGGCCCACCGGGAGATGTTGGGCCACCTAACCGGTTGACAGCCCATCGGGTTCTGATAGTGTCTATCAGGTGATAGACACACCCTCTAGCCAAGCCCCCAATCCAAGCCCCCGAGCGGAGACTTACCGTGGACGTTAACGGCGAATTTGATCAACGGGTGGTGGTCCACAGCGAGCAGCTGCCCTGGGTAGACTCCCCCATGCCAGGGGTTCAACGCCGAATGTTAGACCGGCTGGGCGACGAGGTGGCCAGGGCCACATCCATCGTTCGATATGCGCCAGGCAGCCATTTCTCGCCCCACGTCCACACCGGTGGCGAGGAGTTTATTGTGCTGGACGGGGTGTTCCAGGATGAACACGGCGATTTTCCCCCAGGGACATATATTCGCAACCCACCTGAGTCCCGGCATACGCCAAGGTCTGAACCCGGCTGCGTGATTTTTGTGAAGCTGTGGCAGTTCGACCTGGCAGACAGAACGCCGGTGATGGCCAATATGTCCAAAATCGGCAGCGTGCAAGATGCATCGCGCCCCGGAGTGTCTGTATCAACGCTGTTTGAAGATGAGCGGGAACAGGTTCGAATGGAACAGTGGGCACCGGCAGCCTCGGTCAGGATTGATACCAGCGGCGGCGCAGAAATTCTGGTGCTGGCCGGACAGTTCTCCGTCACCTTCGCTAAGGGCCAGGAGACGCTGGTTAAACACAGCTGGATCCGGCTGCCCCTGGGAGACGAGTTTAGCGCCGACGCCGGCCCCAACGGGGCACGGGTATGGGTCAAAACCGGCGGCCTGCGGCAGGTCTCAGCGCCCCACACCGTCTAAATCTCGCGGGACCGCCAAACCGGACTAATGAAACGCCGCCTCCGGCGCGCCACTGGGGACTCGGATGTCCTCCACCAGCGCCTGGACCTCCGGCGGCGGGGCAGCCGTGAGTCGGCTGACCAGAGTTGCCACAGCAAAATTGGCCGCCATACCCACAGCTCCGATGCCCTCCGGTGAGATTCCCAGCAGCCAGTGCTCAGCGGTATTCACCCCCATGGGCGCCATAAATACCCCTTTGAAGTAGATGATGTATCCAGCGGTGAAAACCAGTCCCACCAGCATCCCGGCAATGGCACCCTCTCGATTGATCCGCTTGCTGAAAATCCCCATCAAGATAGCGGGAAACAAAGACGCAGCCGCCAGACCAAAGGCAAAGGCCACCACCTGGCTGACAAAGCCCGGCGGATTGAAGCCCAGATAGCCGGCAATGCCCACGGCAACTCCGGCAGCCACCCGGCCCACCAGCAGTTCCTGGCGATCCGTCAGCTTGGGCGCAATTATGCCTTTCATCAGGTCATGGGAAATACTCGAGGAAATCACCAGCAACAGACCCGCGGCGGTGGACAGAGCCGCCGCGATTCCGCCGGCGGCCACCAGCGCTATGACCCAGTCCGGCAGTCCGGCGATCTCCGGGTTGGCCAACACCATGATGTCCCGGTCAACACTCAGCTCATTGCCCTGCCAACCATAAGATTCGGCGGTGGCAGAAAATTCCGGGTTGGCATCGTTGTAGTACTGAATTCGGCCATCACCGTTTTTATCGGTAAACGACAGCAGTCCGGTTTTCTCCCAGGTCTTGAACCACTGGGGTCGCTGGGCATAAAGCAGGTTGGCATCCGCCTGCCCCGTCGTTCCGGGCTGCACCGTATCAATCAGATTCAGTCTGGCCATGGAGCCCACCGCCGGGGCGACGGTATACAGCAGCGCAATAAACCCCAGGGCCCAGAACGCCGAGCGCCGGGCATCACGGACCTTGGGCACGGTGAAAAACCGCACAATGACGTGAGGCAGGCCCGCGGTGCCCACCATCAGCGCCAGGGTGATGGCGAAGATATCCACGGTGGATTTATTGCCCATGGTGTAGGCGTTGAACCCCAGCTCCTGCACCACCTGGTCCAGCTTCACCAGTAGCGGTATACCCTCACCGATGAGCTCGCTGCCAAAGGCCAGCTGGGGAATCGGATTGCCGGTCATTTGAAAGGAAATGAACACCGCCGGCACCGTATAAGCAAAAATCAGCACGCAGTATTGGGCAACCTGGGTATAGGTAATGCCCTTCATGCCGCCCAGCACGGCGTAGAAAAACACCACGCCCATCCCAATCAGCAGACCGGTCAGCAGATCCACTTCCAGAAAACGGGAAAACACGATGCCCACGCCTCGCATCTGGCCCGCTACGTAGGTGAAGGAAATAAAGATCAAACACAGCACTGCCACCACTCGCGCTGTCTTTGAGTAGTAGCGTTCACCAATGAATTCTGGAACGGTGAATTTTCCAAATTTGCGCAAATACGGCGCCAGCAGCAGGGCCAGCAGCACGTAGCCGCCGGTCCAACCCATCAGGTAAACCGAGCCGCCATAGCCCAGGAAAGAAATTAGCCCGGCCATGGAGATAAACGAGGCGGCAGACATCCAGTCCGCCGCCGTCGCCATGCCATTGGCAATGGGATGGACGCCTTTGCCTGCCACGTAAAAATCCCGGGTTGAGCCAGCTCTTGAGACAATCGCGATCCCAATGTAGAGCGCAAAGCTGGCCCCGACGGCCAGATAAGTCATGGTTTGCAGCGTCATGGCAACGAGAGTCCTGTGGGGTACTAGTCTTCGAACACGCCGAACTTACGATCCAGCCGATTCATTTGCCGGGCATAGATGCCAATTAATCCTAGGAAGACAAAAATTGAGCCCTGCTGGGCCCACCAGAAGCCCAGCTTGAAACCAAACAGCTGGAACTGGTCCAGGGCCTCTTTGAAGACGATGCCAAAGCCGTAGGAAACCAAAAACCACACCGCCAACAGCATCAGCAGCAGGCGAATGTTGGCTTGCCAATAGGCTTTTCGTTGAGCATCGAGCATGGGCTGTCCTTAGGGAGGTGCCGAGGGATTTTAGGCTAAGACCTTGCCAGCAGCGGACCCATCAGTCCAGATACCGGTGCAGCCACTGATTGACCTGCTGGTGCCACTGGATGGAGTTTTTCGGTTTCAGCACCCAGTGATTTTCATCGGGAAAGTACAGAAAGCGGCTTTCCACCCCCTGGCGCTGCAAGGCGGTAAACGCCGCAATCCCCTGGCTCAGCGGGACCCGGTAATCCAGTTCGCCGTGAACCACCAGCATCGGCGTGCGCCAATTTGTTACGTGGTTCACTGGATTGTGCTTTTCATAGTTTTCCGCTTTGGCAAAGTGAGGGCCGCCGTTTTCCCACTCCGGAAACCACAGTTCCTCGGTGGTGTAATACATGCTGCGGGTGTCAAACACGCCGTCGTGGTTGACCAGGCAGTTAAAGCGATCCGGCCAGTTGCCGGCGATCCAGTTGACCATGTAGCCGCCGTAGGATGCGCCCAGGGCACAGACTTTTTCGCCGTCTAAAAATGAGTAGCTATCCAGCGCTGCTTGAAGTCCTAACTGTAGGTCAGTCAGGGGCGCCCCGCCCCAATCACCGGAAATCGCGTCGGTGAAGGCCTGGCCATAGCCGGTGGAGCCGTGGAAATCGATAAACACCGCGGCAAAGCCCTGACCGGCATAGGTTTGGGGGTTCCAGCGATAGTGAAAATGATTGCTGAAACTGCCCTGGGGGCCGCCATGGATCAGAAAGGCCAGGGGATAGCGTTTACCCGCCTTAAAGCCCACTGGCTTGACCACAAAACCGTAAACGGTATCGCCCCCGGCGCCCTTGAAGGAAAACTGTTCAAAGTCGCCCATGGCCACGTCCGCCAGCTGAGGCCGGGAAAAGTGGGTTAGCTGACGCGGCGCACCGCCTGCCAGTGGCTGCACAAACAGTTCGCTGGGGCTTGTCAGGTTGTCCCTGGCAAACACGAGATTTTCACTGCCAACGTCCAGCGAACTGATATAGCCATCGCCAGCCAACCTGACCGGCACGCCGCTGGCCAGGTCAATCCGCCACAGGGTCTTGTTACCCAGATCCTGAGCGTTCACAAAAAGGGATTTTCCGTCGGCTGAAAACACCATCGATGACGGGGATCGATCCCAGTCCGCTGCCAGCGACCGGGTGTCGCCACTGGCCAGGTCTCGCAGCATGATCTGAAACCGGTCCGCTTCAAAGCCGGGCCGCTGCATGGCCAGCCAGGCCAGGCTTGCGCCGTCGGGACTGACCACCGGCTGAGTATCCCAGGCAGGATTGTCCACGGTCAGGTTGCGGGGCTTGCCGTCGCCGTTAAGGGGCGCTGAATACAGATCAAAATTAGTTGAGGTGGGCTCGTTGCGGTCACGGATTCGGGCGGCGAAGAAAAGGGTTGTCCCGTCGGCGGAGATCGCATATTCCTCATTGCCTCCCCAGACCCGGGACGGCACGTCGGCGTCAACCCCGCGGCTAAGGGGCAAAGGCTCACCGCTGACCGCCACCCCGCCTTCCAGCGGAAGCGCAAATAGCTGCGAGCGCTTGTCGGTCAGCCAGTGATCCCAGTGACGCATGAACAGCTGATCGTAGGCGACGCCGCTGCTGGCTGAGGTCGCCATGTCCTTGTCTCGCTGGGCGCTGCAGGCAAAACTGTCGCAGCCAGGAAACACCTCCGCTGATACCACCAGCTGGGCATCCCCTGGGGTTAGGCGAAAGGTTGTCAGATCCAGTTCCAGGTCGGTGACCTGAATTGCCTCGCCGCCGTCGATGGCGATGCGCCATACCTGGGATAGACCGCTGCGGGAGGACAGAAAGTACACCGACTTACCGTCCGCCGACCAGGCCGGATCGGTATCGTTGGCATCATGGGAGGTCAACCGCAGGGGTTGACCTCCGGCAACGGCGGATAGCCAAAGATCATAACGGCCTTTGTTGGCATCCATGTCGGTGGTGCGCAGGGTGTAAACCACCTGGGTGCCCTGGGGCGAAAGGCTGGGTGAACCCACTCGATCAAGGGCCGCCAGATGTTCGGCGCTGAAGGGTGCCGCCAGCAGCCGCAAACTCAGCAGGCACCCAAGTAAAAAGCAGCATCGATGGGTTAACGTTTTCATGGCGTGTGTCCCTTGGTTCTTATTTTGTTAGGCCCGCTGCTGAGCACCTATTAAGTACTCCCGCAGGCTTCACTATACGCCCCTCAGCGCAGCTGGCAGCCGCCAGCGCACGGTTCAGTCATGCTGGCCGCCAGCGCTCCAACCCAGGCAGCTGACGGTCTGGGCCTGGCAGAACCAATGATCAAAGGACGGCCCCGGTTCACAGCCGCCGCTGGACCAAAGCAGGCTCCAGCCCCGGGCCGGCAGTTCCTCGGGCAAATGGAATCTCTCTGGGGCGTCACCCGCGTTAATCAGCACCGCCAGGGCGCGGATCACCTGATCACCATCATCGCGCTGCTGCAGCAGCCAGCAGAAGCAGCGGACGCCATCCCAGGCCTCGCTTTTCATCGAGGAACCATCAGCGGCCAGCCAGCCAATCAGCCCTTCATCGTGCAGGTATTGAGGGCTTCTGAGCAGCGGCTCAGATTGTCTAAGTGCAATCAGCGCCTGCACCTGTTGTACCAGCGAGTCCTCGGTACCTAGTCCCTGCCAGTCTATCCAGCCCAGCTCGTTGTCCTGGGCATAGGCGTTGTTATTGCCGGACTGGGAATTGCCCACCTCATCACCCGCCAGCAGCATTGGGGTTCCCTGGGATAGCAGCAGCGTCGCCAGCAGGTTCAACTGGCGCTGACGGCGGGCCTGGGCAAGGGGTTCCGAAGGACCCTCAACGCCTAAATTATCGCTTAAGTTGTGCTGGTGGCCATCGCGGTTCTGTTCACCGTTGGCCTGATTGTGTCGCCGGGTATAGGTGGTGAGATCAGCCAGGGTATAGCCATCATGGCTGGTGATAAAATTGACGCTGGCCTGGGGACTGCGGCCGCCGGCTTCGAACACATCGGCTGATCCGTGCAGGCGCCGGGCAAGGTCGGCAGCCGTGCCATGATCGCCCCGCCAGAAACCTCTTACGGTGTCTCTGTAGCGATCGTTCCATTCAGCAAAGGGCGCCGGAAACTGCCCCAGCTGGTAACCACCGGGCCCCACATCCCAGGGTTCAGCAATCAGCTTCAGACAACCCAACTCAGGGTCGGTGGCAATGGCCTTAAGCAGGGGATGGTCCGCACTGAAGCCATCTGAGTGTCGGCCCAGGGTGCTGGCCAGATCAAAACGAAAGCCGTCGGCGCCCATTTCCCGGGACCAATAGCGCAAGCTGTCCAGCACCAGCTTGTGGCTCATGGGGTGATCCACGTTCAGGGTATTTCCGGTGCCGGTGTCGTTGATGTAACGATCTGGCTGACCGGGCACTGTGCGGTAGTAGGCCTGGTTGTCGATTCCGCGAAAACTCAAGGTGGGACCGCGCTGGTCACCTTCAGCGGTATGGTTGTAGACCACGTCCAGTAACACCTCCATACCAGCGTCATGGATCGCATCGGTCATCTGCCGAACTGCCTCGGGACCCTGCCCGCCCAGATATCGGCTGGCCGGCGCAAAGTAACTCAGGCTGCTGTAGCCCCAGTAGTTGGTCAGGCCCTTGGCGGTGAGAAAGGCCTCATCGCCAATGGCGTGGATGGGCAGCAGCTCAATACTGGTAATGCCCAAAGCCTTTAGATAGCTCAATACCTGATCATTGTGCAGGCCTTTGAGAGTACCTCGCTCGTGTTCACTTAAGCCGGGGAAGGTCATGGAAAAACCCCGGGCGTGGGTCTCGTAGACGATGCTGTCAGCCCAGGCAATGTTGGGGCGATTGAGTGTGAGCCCCGAGTCCCGCGCCACCACCAGGGATTTGGGCACAAACCGGTGGCTGTCCATGGTGCAAATCTCGCCGTCCGGCTGCTCGCCCAGCAGCGCCGGCGACCAGACCAGTTCGCCGCTCAGGGCCCGCGCATAAGGGTCAATCAGCAGCTTGGCCGGGTTACACCGAACACCGAGGTCAGGCTGATAGGGCCCGTGGACCCGATATCCGTAGGCCTGGCCAGGGCGCACGCTGGGCAGGTAGCCATGCCAGATGTGTTCCGGGGAGGAATGCAGAAAATGGCTGCGAACAAACTCGCCTTTAGGGTCAAACAGACAAAGCTCAACGGCATCAGCGCAGCTGGAATACAGCGCAAAGTTTGTGCCCTGGCGATCAGGTGTTGCGCCGAGATGGGCGGGCGACCCAATCTCCGCTAAGGTTGCCGTTATCAATCC
>CAYGPO010000003.1:16705-38378 GCA_964351665.1 uncultured Gammaproteobacteria bacterium
CGAGATGGGCGGGCGACCCAATCTCCGCTAAGGTTGCCGTTATCAATCCGGATTCGTCTTATTTGAAGCAGCCGGGATTTTACCCAGAATAGGGGCTACTGATCTACTGGCGCGAGCCAGATTCCAGCCATCGGCGGCAAGGTCAGCTGCAGGCTTTGATCGCGCCCGTCGCTGGCCACAGCGGTGGTGTCCAGCGAACCGAGCTGCACGCCGCTGCCGCCAAACTGCTCCGCGTCGCTATTGAGCAGCTGGCGATAAGCGCCCGCCACAGGCACCCCTATGCGATAGCCGGTTCTTACCACCGGGGTGAAGTTAATGATGCACACCAGCAGCTCCCCGCCTAGTCCAACCCGCACCCAGCTGAGCACGCTGTGATCGCGATCGTTTAGGTTAATCCAGCTGAAGCCCTGTTGATCAAAATCCTGCTGGTACAGGGCCGGGGTGGATTGGTACCGATGATTGATGCTCTGGACCAGTCGACTGATGCCCTGATGATGGGGGTCATCCAGCAGTGACCAGTCGATTTGGCTATCGTGATTCCACTCCGTCGGCTGGGCCAGCTCGCTGCCCATAAACAGCAGTTTTTTCCCCGGGTGGGCAAACATAAACATCAAGTAGGCCCGCAGGCCGGCCAGCCGCTGCCATTGATCGCCGGGCATCTTGCTTAACAGGGAACCTTTGCCGTGCACCACCTCATCGTGGGACAGAGGCAGGATAAACTTCTCATCAAAGGCATACACCAGCCCAAAGGTCACCCGGTCATGATGGTGGGAACGGTGCAGAGGATCTTCGCTGATGTAGGCCAGGGTGTCGTTCATCCAGCCCATGTTCCATTTGGCGCTGAAACCCAGCCCCTGCTGTTCCACCGGCCGCGATACGCCGGGCCAGGCGGTGGACTCTTCAGCGTGGGTCTGGGCGCCCCGGCGAGCTACCTCTACATTCATTTTACGCAACACCTCAACGGCCTCAAGATTCTCCTTGCCACCGTATTGGTTGGGTAACCACCGCCCCTCCTGCCGGGAGTAATCCAGATACAGCATGGAGGCCACCGCATCCACTCGCAACGCGTCTATATGGAACACTTCAACCCAGTAAAGGGCGCTGGCGATGAGGTAGTTGGAGACCTCACGACGCCCATAGTTAAACACCATGGTACCCCAATCAGCATGTTCGCCCCGACGCGGATCAGGGTGCTCATAAAGGGCCGTCCCATCAAACCGTCGCAGGCCATGCTCGTCCCGGGGAAAGTGCGCCGGCACCCAATCCATGATGACGGAGATGCCAGCCCCGTGCAGACGATCAATCAGGCGCCGAAGATCATCCGGTTCACCCCAGCGACAGGCGGGACTAAACAGGCCTATAGGCTGATAACCCCAGGAGCCTTCAAAGGGGAATTCAGTGACGGGCATGAATTCGACATGAGTGAAACCCATCTGCTTCAGATAAGCCGGCAGCTGATCCGATAACTCCCGGTAAGACAGCGGTGAACCGTCGCGATGACGCCGCCATGAGCCAAGATGAATCTCATAGATGCTCATGGGCTGGTCGTCAGCACTGCGCTCAGCCCGGGAGGCCATCCAGGCCTGGTCCCGCCATCGATAGCGGCTGCGATAGACCCGGGATGCATTGCCGGGCGCCGCTTCGTGAAAATTCGCCAGGGGGTCACTTTTTAGCGGCAGTTCGGCGCCGTCGGCATCCAGCAGACAATACTTATACAGCGCGCCTGGCTTTATCCCCGGGATAAACAACTCCCAAACACCAATCCCGTGATGGCCAGCCATCACATGGCAGCGCCGATCCCAACCGTTGAAGTCACCCACCACACTGACCGCAGAGGCGTTGGGGGCCCACACCGCAAATCGCGTGCCCGCCACACCGTTAAGCCGCATGCAGTGAGATCCCAGCACCTCATACAGCCGCTGGTGATTTCCCTCAGCTATCAGGTGGCGATCCACCTCACCCAGGGTGGAGCCAAACCGGTAAGCATCTTCGAAGGGCTGCCCCTGGCCGTCGGCTGCTCCGCTGCGCAGCAGATAGCGACGGCGTCTGGCCGGCAGGGTCGCCTGAAACAGCCCCCCGGGGTGAACCTGGGTCATCCACGCCAGGTGACGGCCATCGACGCCCAGCAGGGCCATTTGCTGTGCCTTTGGCGCGATGGCAGTCACCAGCGTTTGGCCGGCTACCTGATGGGGCCCCAGGATGGAAAATGGGTCGGGGTGGCTGCCCTGGGCCAGGGCAGCCAGCTGCCGTGGATCATGTTGAATGGCGAGGGCGGGATTACTCACAGCCCGCAGTGTCCCCCGCAGCGGCGCAGATGACCAGCCCGTTTTGCCGCCAGTCCCGACGTCAGGCTATCAGCCAGCTGAACCCGGGGCCTTGTGGCAATCAGCAACGCCCCGCTGCCCGCAGCCTATCGGCAATCCAGCCCACCACCTCGGGGCTAAGCTGGTCTTCAGACATGCGCCAGCGCCAGTTGTTATCGCTGGTGCCCGGGGTATTCATCCTGGCCTCTGACCCCAGCCCAAGAAAATCCTGCATGGGAATGATGGCAAGGGCTGCAGCCGAACCAAACGCCAACTCAATCAGGTCGCGATGAAAGGTCTGGCGAGTTCCTGAGGTATGGGCCAACGCCGTCTGCTGAAAAGCCTGGATCTCATCCCTGGAGCGGGGATCATCAGGGCCCGGGTTAAACCACCCGACGCTGGTGTCGTTGTCATGGGTTCCGGTATAAACCACGCAGTTTTGCCCAATGTCATTAAGGTTCATGGCCGGATCGTCCACCATGAACTGCAGCACCTTCATCCCGGGGAGATGATGGCGCAAACGCAGGGCATCGACCTCCGGCGTGATCAGCCCCAGATCCTCAGCCACGATGGGCAGGGTGCCCAGCGCCTTAGCCAAAGCATCAAACAGCGAGCTGCCTGGCCCACCGACCCACTCCCCCTGCCTGGCGGTTTCGGCGTCAGCCGCAACAGACCAGAACGACTCAAAGCCCCGAAAGTGATCAATCCTAACAAGATCCATTTGACCCATGGCGTGGCGTAAACGCTTTGCCCACCAACGATAGCCGGTTTGCTCGTGATAGGACCACCGATAAAGGGGGTTGCCCCAGAGCTGGCCGTCAGCGCTGAAATAATCCGGCGGCACGCCGGCCACCCTTTCCGCTGCACCCTCCGCACTCATTTGCAGCAGCTCAGGATTGGCCCAGGCATCAGCGCTGTCGCCCGCCAGATAAATCGGCATATCGCCAAACAGGCTGACCCCGCAGCTGCGGGCCTGGGCGCGCAGGGCCTGCCACTGGTGATCAAACAAAAACTGGGTGACCTTTATCGCCTCAACCTCGCCCTGAGCCTGTTCAGCAAACCGCCCCACAGCCTGCTCGTCGCGAAGCTTGAACGGTCGCTCCCATTGACTCCAGGCCGCCTGACCATGATGGTCTTTCAGCGCCCGAAACAGGGCAAAATCCTGCAGCCAATCATCATCGTGACGGCCTACAAAAGCCTCATAGGCAGCGGTTAAATCCGCAACGGGATTTTTCAAAAAGCGGCGGCTGGCAAGGCTCAGCAGCGCAGTTTTTTGAGGCAGCAGCTGGCCATAGTCAACCCGATCCCGGGGCAGATCAGCGAGGCCTCGAACTTCCCCGGCCTCAAGCAAGCCCAGCTCAACCAGCTGCTCAAGATCCAGCAGCATCTCATTGCCAGCGAAGCTGGACAAAGATTGGTAGGGCGAGTTGCCATAGCCGGTGGGGCCTAGGGGTAAGAACTGCCAGGCGCGCAGTCCCATGTCGGCAATGGCGTGGACAAAATCCCGGGCCGACTGTCCCAGGGTGCCGATGCCGCCGTTGCCGGGCAGAGACGACAGGTGCAGACATACACCGCCGCCCCGCACACCGGCCAGGGGCGAGACCGGGGCGTTTAAGCGATCAGCTTGAGCAGCATTAGCCAATGAACGATCTCAACACAGAAGACCCCGGCATTTTTCCCCACCTGTAAGGTCCCCGCAACCGGTTTTCTTAAACCGGCGGCAGGACCTTTCATTGGATCGGCGGATTTTTTCCACCACGCCTGCCGGCGGGCATGGAATCAGTCATCGTTGTCGCGGCCCAGGCGGGCTCCAGCAGATCGCCACAACGATTGGGAGCCTGCCAAGGTTCAACTCTCGTCGTCGGAGGCGTCTCTGAGCTGCTGCCAGCGTTGCAGGCGCGCTTTGATCTCTTTCTCTCTGCCCGCACCGGCAGGTGAATAAAAACTCTCCCTGGGCATGTCATCGGGAAAATAATTCTGGCCGGAAAATCCCTCCGGTGAGTCATGGTCATACTGGTAGCCGGCACCATAGCCCTGGGATTTCATCAGTTCGGTGGGGGCATTGAGTATATGGGCCGGAGGCGCCAGAGAGCCGGTTCTCCGGGCGCTGCTCATGGCATCTTTGAAGGCCTTATAAACCGCGTTGGATTTGGGTGCAGTGGCTAAATGCACCGCCGCATGGGCCAGCGCCAACTCCCCCTCCGGCGAACCCAGCAGGCGATAGGTCTGGGTGGCCTCATTGGCCAGCATCAGCGACAGCGGGTCCGCCAGGCCAATGTCTTCGCTGGCCATTCGCACCAGCCGACGGGCAATGTACAGGGGGTCTTCACCGCCGGTTAGCATCCTGGCCAGCCAATACAAGGTGGCGTCGGGGTCAGATCCGCGGATGGATTTATGCAGGGCCGAGATCAGATTAAAGTGTTCGTCCCGGTTTTTGTCGTAGGCCGGCGCACGCTTTTGCAGCAAGCGACCAAGTCCGGCCTCGTCCAGCAGCTCATCGGGGGGCTGAGCCAGCAATTCTTCAGCCAAATTCAGCAGGTAGCGACCGTCGCCATCAGCCATCGCGCTCAGCATGGCTCTGGCAGATTCGGTCAAGGGAATGGGTTTGCCGGTGGCCTGCTCGGCCCGCTGCAGCAAACTTTCAAGGGCTGCGTCGTCCAGACGTTTAAGCACAAAAACCTGGGCTCTGGACAACAGCGCGCCGTTCAGCTCAAAGGAAGGATTTTCGGTGGTGGCGCCGATCAGAGTGATTACCCCGCTTTCAACGTAAGGCAGAAAGCTGTCCTGCTGGGCCCGGTTAAAGCGATGAATTTCGTCCACAAAAATCAGCGTGCCTCGGCCGGTATCCCTGCGGGTGCTGGCAGCGGCAAACACCTTGCGCAGCTCTGCCACGCCGGAAAACACCGCTGATAGCGACTCAAAATGCAGCTCCGCATGCTGGGCCAGCAGCCGCGCCAGGGTGGTTTTTCCGACCCCGGGAGGCCCCCACAGGATCAGCGAAGATATCCGTCCGCTGTCGGCCATACGGGCCAGAGGAGCGCCCTCACCCAGCAGGTGATCCTGACCCACAACCTCAGCCAGACTCGATGGCCTAAGCCGCTCAGCCAGCGGCGGCGGCGGCGCCTGGTCCGGCCGACGGGTTTGGAACAGGTCGGTCACTGGCTAAGGCTGATGGTCTAACAGATCACGCAGACTCGTCTCTATGGCATCGCTGCGCAAACCGGCCTTGCGAGCTGCAGCAAAAGCCTGGTCTACATTGACGCCCTGTTGAGATGCCAGATAGTGACCCAGCCAGCCGCCGGCCCGGTTACCACTGGCGCAATGGACAAGAATTTTCCCATCACCATGATTAGTCACCAGGGCGCTGAGCTGGCCCAGGTTTTCCGGGTTAAATCCGTTGGCGCCGGCAATCGGGATCTGCTGGTATTGAAGGTCCAGGGCCTGGGCGGCTGCCTGCTCGTCATAGCGCATCTCTGCCTCGGTGCGCATATTGATCACCAGGGTAACGCCGTCGGCTTTGGCTGCAGCAAGAGCCTCGGGTGATGGTTGACCCGCAAAATACAGGTTCTGGTAAACCATCACGCCGGCTAAATCCGCAAAGCTGTTGGGACCCTCAACCGTATCCGCCGGCGCCGCCAGAGCGAGGCTGGCAAGACCCAGCAGCAGCAAGGCACTGAGTTGTTTGATCATGGCATTTCTCCGTTGCTCACTGTCGCCGAATTTACCAGAATTGAGCCCGCGCCGAGGGCCTTAATCCGCTGGCGCCTGGTCGGTGCCAACTCATGGCCCGCTTTTCCCGCCTGAAGTTGCCGCTATCATGGACCCACAGGCTGTCCTGCTGTGACCTTAATTGATGATCTGAAGAGGCAAAAGGTGATGGAAAAATATTTGCTAACCGCAGCTGAAATCGCCGCATTCGAAGGCTATTCGAAGGTGCACTTCTTAAACGAAGGCGCCAAACGGGTGAATAAATCCCTGGGCGATCTGACTGGTCTGAGCCAGATAGGGTTTCATCTGGTGGAAGTACAGCCCGGTGATGAGTCCACAGAAATGCACCGGCACTACCATGAAGAAGAATGTGTCTACATTCTGCAAGGCATTGCTGAGGCTACCATCGATGACCAAACCGTACAGGTTGGGCCCGGAGATTTTCTGGGCTATCGGGCCGGAGGCGCTGCCCACAAGCTGAAAAACTGCGGCAATGAAATACTCCGCTGCATTGTTGTAGGCCAGCGACTGGATCACGATGTGGCGGACTATCCGCTGAAAAACAAGCGCCTGTTTCGAAACCGCTCGCTGCCCTTCAGCCTGGCGGACATGGACAGCCTTGACCACCCCGAGGCCGGCAGGAAGACTTAGCGGGCCTCCTGATCAATAATCGAAGACCTGCGAGCAGAACACAAATATGGACTGGGTAATCGACCTGGCAGAACTGGCGCAACAACGCCCGACCCTGGCCGCTGTCGCCTACCTGCTGACCTACGCCGGCGTCATGATGGTGGGTTTGCCCGGCGGCATCGCCATGCTGCTTCTGGGCGGCTTTGTGTTTGGCCCTGCGGTCGGCCCCGGCCTGGCGCTTGCGGGGGCGGTGCTGGCCGCGGGCCTCACCTATCCCCTGGCACGAGGCCCCCTGGGCCGCCTGGTTGCACGCACTGCTGGTCCTGAACGGCTCACGGAAGTTGCCCGATTTGTGCAACGCCAGGGTGCCTTTGGGCTGCTTACTGTGCGCATGATCCCGCTGTTTCCCTTTGCCCTGCTAAACCTGGCCCTGGCCCTGGCCAGAGTGCCATGGTGGTCGTTTATCCTGACCACCGCCCTGGGTACCGTGCCCATTGCTCTTTTGATGGCCAGAGTTGGCTCAAAGATGCCGTCGGTGCTGGAACTCGACGGCGCAGCATCGGCCCAGGCGCTGCTGCGACCAGACATCCTGCTGCCCATTGCTGTGCTAGTCGGGCTCAGCCTCTGCGGCTTGATCTGGCGTCGCCGCGAGGCCCTGAAACAGGCGGGCCGCCGAACAGACTGAGACGTCAGATTTGGGGGCGGCTCGTAGCCAACCAGGCCCTCGAACCCAAGCGGCCGGCGTTACTCAAAGCCGTTGCCGAAAATCTGTTCAGGTAAACCGCTGCCGCCCAGGTTTACCTGCTGCTGCCGCTCCACCCAGGTGCCGTTAACCCTATCCAGTGCGCGTACCGTGATGATCTGCCAGCCCGTTGCCAAGCCGGAGGCATCCAGCGTTGCGCTCCAGCTGGCGCTGCCGGTGGCGCTGACAAAGGGCTGATTGGCCAACGCCACCTGCACCTGGTCAACGCCGCTGCCGGCGGTGCCGGTGACGGTAAGGCTGGCGCTCACGTCCTGATCGGGGCCCGGCGAGGTAATGCTCAGGGCCAGGGCCTGCACAGGCCTGGCGTCCAGCTGCTGCAGATAGGCCATCAGGTCGTCGAAATCCCCCGGGGCGAGATCCGCCGCCACGCTGTGGGGGGCTGAGCGACTGATCTGGGTGTTAGTGTCGCTGATGCGAATTTCATCCAGGGCAAAGGTACCGCCGCTATTTTTAGCAACGACTATGGTGTTGCTACCGCTGGCAAGAGTTACCGGAAACGAGGTTTCGCCCCACTGGCGGAACATCCAGTCCCCCGCCAGGGTCAGCGGTGCCGACAGGCTCTGTTGGCTGCCATTCACCGTCACGCTAAGGTCAGCAGCACCGTAGTTGGCATGGTAGCGAAGGGTCGCGGTGGCTTCCCCGGCGCTGTCCGCGTTGAGGCTAAAAGACACCTGGGCGCCGTTCTCCATGGACACAAACTCACCACCCCTTACCACTGCCAGATTATCAATGGACCAGTGGTTGGCCCCTCGCACCTCGCTGGCGCCGCTGATGCTGGCTGCCTCGGCCTGCAAGGCCACCTCGCCGGTGGCCAGCAGCAGCAGCTCCAAACTGGCTTGAGAACCATCGTGCAGATAGGAGGGTGTGGCCCAGATGCCGTTGAGGGTGGGCACGTCAATACCGTCCAGACTGCCCCCCAGCCGCCCGCCGGAGGCCGTGCCCAGGGTGCCCAGGTCTTCCAGCTGCACGCTGGCGTCGGTGCGCTGCACCAGCTCCGGGCCCCTATGGCAGTTGTCACAGCCGCTGCTGGAAAAAACCTGAGAACCTCGAACCGCCGCTGGCGTCATGGCCCCATCAGCGCTGCGCTGGGGAGAGCGTGGAATGGTTCCAGCGTCCAACGAAACAACGTAGGCCGCCAGCTGGTCCAGCTCGGTGCTGAGACCGGCCTTGGGGCTGCCCAGGGTGTCATGGGTTTGGTTGAACTGGGGCTCAGTGAGAAAGCCGCTGCCACCAAAGGCCAGCCGTATGTCGTTTTCAAAATCCTGGATCTCGTCGAAGTTGGCGCTCCAGTGAATCAGCCCGTGACCGGTGCCCGCGCGACCGTGCAGAGAAGGGGTATTGCGAACCCCTTCACCGCGGCCGGTAAAATCCCAGCTGCGGCCGTCGTGGCCACCGTCGATGTGACAGGTAGAACAGGCCATGTAACCCTCGCCGCTCATGCGCTCATCGGCTGCGTTGTAGAAAATCTGTTTGCCGGCAAGCACATCCGGAGCCAGGGTTTCCTGATCGACCAGATCACGCTCACGACTGGCGAAACTGGTGGCGCCGGTGCTGAGCAGATCGCCCAGATCAAAGCCGGTGATCTGTCGACTTAAAAAGCTGTGCACCAGCAATTCGTTGCTGGCCGGGTCCAGCAGCAGGGACTGGGGCGCCAGGCCGGTACCCAGCCGGGAGATGACGCTGGAAACCCCGGTAAAGCCCGCATCAATTTTCAGCGTATCCATTACCAGCACCGCGTTGTTACCCTGCAGGCTGATGAAGGCGTAGTCGCCGCTGGGGGAAAACTGCAGGTCGCTGGGCTGCTCGCTGTTATCCAGGTCGCGGCGCAGCTGAAGCAGCTCCAGGCCGCTGGCCAGGTCAATCTGGCTGACCATCGCCCGCACCGTATTGTCCTGATCCAGATCTTCGCCGTTCAGGTAAAGCCCCCGGGTGGCGTTGTCTTTCTTGGCGGTGACAAAGGCCCGAGTGCCATCGGGGGTGATGCTTACCGAGGCCAGGTAGTTGGGCAGGCCGCGGCCGTCAAAACGGGAATCCTCTCCCCACTGCTGGGGCAATGTAATGGTTCTGCTGAGGGACAGGCTGGCACTGTTGACCGCCACCTCCCACACTTGGCCAGCGTCGCCCTGGGAAATAAAACGGGTCACCAGTACCCGGTCGCCGGCATCATTGAGGGCCATGGCCCTGACGGTGGGCCCAAGGGACAGGCGATCAAGCAGAGCAAAGCTTCCGGCATCAAACAGCGCCAGTTCGCCGCTGCCATAAAAACTCACCAGCATACGGTCGGACTGACGTTGATGAACCAGTCCAAAAGGGGCCGAACCATAGCCGGTGTCAATGCTGGCAATGCGTCGCCCGTCAGCCTCAAGGATAACAATTTGATCCGCGTCATAGCAGCTGACCCAGACCCGATTGCCGGCATCGATGGCGACGCTGCGCGGATCGGCGCAGACTCGCCACTGGGCAATCAGGTTACGACCGCCAGCGCTCAATACGCTGACCGTACTTTGATCAGGATTAACCACCCACAGGCGGCCAGAGCTGTCCGTCGCCATATGGCTCACCCGCTGGGGATTACCCCCATTGAAGGGGTTGAGTATCGCAACGCCGGTGGTTTCTGAGGCCACCGCTGCCCGGGAGTCTCGGGCCTGCACCGAAACCCAGTAGTGGCCCTGCTCGGTATAGCTGTGGCTGGCGCTGGTGTTAGCCGACCAGTCGGTGGCCGGACTGCCATCGCCGAAATCAAACCGGTATTGAACACTGTCACCTTCGGGATCACTGGCAGCGACGCTGGCCCGAACCTGGGTGCCGGGACTGGCTGGACTGGGGCTGGCGGTGAGGGAAGCAATCACGGGCCGCTGATTGCCGCTTAGCGCGCTGCCGGTGGAAAAGCTGAAGGCGTAGGGCTGCATGGCGTTGCCCACCGCATCGCGCACCCCGCCAGCTACAAAGCTCACCTGATAGCTGGTGTTGTCGGCCAGGGGCTGTTCGGGAACGATGCTGAGAATATCGTTGGAGGCAAACCAGAGCTCGGTGGCCAGGGGCGAACCCGGCGTGCCGTTGACGATAGGTCGCAACTGCACGGTGTCGGCGTTGATGGTCTCTGAGCGCAGGGTTTCGTGGATCAGCACCTGAATCGAGTGGGTGGTGGGAAAACCGGTTTCACCGTCCGCCGGGCGGTGATAGCCCACCGTCGGCCCGCGGGTATCGGGGGCCGCCTGATGGGCCCAGATGGACATGCCAGTGCCGCAGTGATTGGAGCTGAAGCCGGTCACATTGCAGCTGCCAGGAATGTAGATGCCGCCGGTGACCAACAGATTGCCGATGGGCAGCTGAAACTGGCCGGTGTCTATGGGATCCCCGGGACGGTTGTTGGCCTCCTCGTCCAGGGTCAGCACCACTTCGAAGGTGCGCATATCAATTTTGTAGCGCTCGCTAAAAGCGAACTCATCTTGAAACTGGGCGTAATTCAGATTGCCCTCCAGGGGGACTGAGGCCACCAGCCGCAGGTCCGTGGGATCGGTGGCGTCCACCACCTGAAAGCCCCCTTCCGGGTTGTCATGGGGAAAGAAAAAATACAGCCGCCCATTGAGACCAAAGGGGTCGGGCCAGTAGCCGCCGATACCGCCCTGGGTGAGCACATCCAGCAGTACCGGGTTTGACGGATCGGAAATGTCGTAACTGGCGATGCCCGAGTTGCTCTGTTCCGAGGCGTAGTACAACGTGGTGCCAAAAATAAACGGGTGGCCAATAACGCCGGTCTGGCCCACCGGATCAAACACCGCGTCGGGCGTTGCTCCATAGGGCAGGTTGAGATAAAGCTCGGCGGGCTGATCGGTGTCTCCATAAGACCAGTAGTTGGTTGCTCCCCAGGGCACGCTCATGCCGCCATGGGTCCAGCCCAGCATGCGGAAGTTGATGTTCCCGGTTTCCCTCACCTGGCCGCCGCCATCCACGGTGAAGGTGCGCCCGGAGCTGAGGGTATTGCCGGTTTTGATGAAGCCGTGGGCCATGAAACCGTGTTGAGTCAGCAGCGAGTCACCGTCGCTGTCACCGGTAATCGGGGTAATGGGGACCTGCTGCGGATTGGTAGGGTCGGCGATATTCCAGGCCCGAACCTGCCAGTCTCCCGGCGGGCCGCCTGGAACCTCCGGCAGGGTGATGAGCATCTCGCCGTGGTAAGCAATCACCGCAAGACGGCCCATTTCCGGAGCATTGGGACCGCTGAGTAGGGTGCCGGGGACCTGGGGAACATTGGGAACGCCCTGGGCCAGGGCGCTGGCCGCGCTCAGCAGCAGGCACAGCGCGATGATGATCGGCATGGGGCTACCCCAAAAATGGCTACGCTGAAAACTGTATCAGGCAGTCGCCCTGGGCACTGTGAAACTGCGCACAGGAACTGGCGCTCCTGCACTAACCTTGGCGATTGCCCGCAATCATCCACGGACACTGAGTTTCGCGAATGTAGACCGCTGCCAAAGGGATTACCAGCCGGACTGCCAGAGGAACTAAGCTGGCGGTCTAAATGGGTTCAGAATTCCCGGGAGCAGAGGGCATGGCGCTGGTGGTCTCCAGCACCTCAGGAACGATATCGCGCCGGGTGGTGCTGGGTTCGCTCGTCTGAAGTGTCACTCCCCGAACCGTGGCAGCAGGCCTGGGAGAATCATCTACCCGGTCGCTGGACTCAAGGGTCCAGTCTTCTTCACCGAAGCGCAGCAAATCACCATGGCCCACCGGCACGGGCTCAACAAAGCGCACGCCGTTGACGTAGGTCCCATTGGTGCTCTGGTGGTCCCGCAGGAATAAGCAGTTGGGCACCGTGCTGGGGGTGATCTGTGCATGCACACGAGAGGCCCGCTCAGATTCCAGCTGCAGATCACAGGAATCGTCCCGGCCCACCCGGAAGGGCATTTTTTCTATGCTAATTCGAGCGCTGTCGTGGCCGACGCGGCTCAAGTACCAGCGTGCTTGATCCCCTCGAACCATCGCTCACGCTCCGTGCTAATAAACTGCAGACATGACAACTGATGGGCGCTTCAGGCGCAATATCCTGGGTCGAAACTTGACGTTCATTAACAGATGGAAATCCAACTAATGGTAGTCTCCCGGCGGACTGCCAAGGGCTGATTTGCTGTCCAGCGGGCATCTGGATGTTGAATGGGAGTTGAGTCCGCTGGAACATGCCAGGTGCCGCCGCCAACACCTGGGTCAACGGAAGCAGGGAATAGGTTTCTGGCTGACGTTGCTGAGGGACGCCACCACTTCCTGCCAGGGCACCTCATCGCCGCCGCGGCGGTAATCGAGCCAGTAGCGCACAGCCTCCTCCTGACGACGGGCAATTTCTGCCTCAAAACCCAGGGCTTGCAGGGAGCGCTGCCGGCGCATGGCGTTGCTTTGCTCTCTGAACAGCCCCAAAGATACCGTGTTCTCCCGGTCTCCGCCGGTGACCACGTAGTAGTCGTTGAGGCCGGCGTCGGATAATGACCGTGCCTGGTTGATGGCCTCCTCTCGGGTCGCCACCGCCGGCAGATACACCCAGAAACCTCGGTCCACCAGCCGTTGATCCTGGCGCTGGCGGCTGGCGGCCACAAAGGAACTCATGGCCTGGGCTGCGCGGCGCAGGTCAGACTGGTTGGTGAAAGGCCCCAGGGAGAAGCACTCGCTGGTAATTGTGCCCCCCAGATCTCCGTCGGTAACCAGCATTTCAGCCTCACGTTCGGCAATCAGCTTCAATTCAGCCACCCCCGAGGGCAGCGGCGGCAGGATCATGCTTGCGGACCGGTTTTCCGTGGCGCTGAAGGCGTAGTAGCCCATATTACCCAGAAGAAGGGCAAAAAAGACGCCCCGCAGGATCCATAGCCAGAGCCTGTCCCGGGAATTATTCTGCGCGTTCATGGGTCTTTAGCCAGACTGCCAGGCCCTGCAATACCAGGTCGGGCTGGTTGTCACTTTCCTCCAGATATTGGCAGACCCAGCGGCTATCTCCACCGCAAACAAAGCGGCTGCAGTCGTCGGGCAAGCTCCGTTGAATCAGCTCCAGTGCGCCCAGCTGAGCAGCGCTGATGCCACCGGCTATACAGGCAGCGGTATCGTGACCCAGGGCCGGCGCGGAATCAATCAGCTGGGGGTCCAGGTTTTCCGTATGCTGGCTAAGGGCCTGATTCATCAGAGCCCGTCCCGGCAGTATCCAGCCCCCCAGGTGGCGGCCGTCAGCCGCCACCACGTCCACCGTCAACGCGGTCCCTGCATCAATCACCATAAACGCTCCCTGACAGCGAGCAGCGGCTCCCAGCATCGCCACCCAGCGGTCAGCCCCCAGCTGGCCTGGCTGGTGATAGCCATTAATCAAACGGCCATTGCCAGCCTCAGTATGCACCTGCTTGAGAGGTCGCTCCCACTGACTCTGGACGAACTGCTCAAGGGCGCGGATATTGCGAGATCCAGTGACGTTGACGCAAACCACACGGTCAGGTGGCGCAAGGTCGCCCCATAAGCGCTGAAAGCACTGATCCAGTGGCAGGCTGACAACGCACTGGTTCATGGACTGCAGCTTACCTGCGCCGCTCAGCGCCCATTTCAGACGGGAATTTCCCCAGTCCAGCAGCAGGTCACCGGCGCCGCTCATTGAGGACGAACCGATACTTCGCCGCTGGAAACGGCTATCTGCTCACTGCCCTGGCGCACCAGCAGTTCACCCACGGCGCTAAGGCCCTCGGCGATGCCGTCGATGGCGCCGCCGGCGCCGGTAATTCTCACCGGCCGGCCGCGCAGCACGTCAAGGGTCCCCCATTCGGATAAAAACGGCGCCAGACCCTGGCTGGCAAAACCGTCGCAAACCTCAATCAGGTGACCCAGCAATTGGCCGCAAAAGCCATTGCGGCCGGGCAATCGACCCTGGCTGAGACGGTGAAGGTCAGTCCAGTCCTGGTCGATGTTGATGTCACCGCTGAGCCGCCAGTTCAGCCCTACACCGGCAATCCAGCGGCAGGGGCCGGAAAATTCACCGTCAGCTTCCAGCAAAATCCCGCCGACCTTCTGGTCTTTTACCCATAAATCGTTGGGCCATTTCAAGCCTATGCCGTCGATGCCTGCCGCCTGTAAAGCCCGGCATACGCCGACCCCCACCACCAGACTCAAGGCCGACAACTGCTCAAGTCCACCGCTGCGCTGCTGCCCCAGGGACAGGTAGATACCCTGACCAAAGGTTGACCGCCAAACCCTTCCCTGACGGCCCCGTCCGGCCTGCTGGTGCTCGCTCAACATTGCGCGGTAGCAAGGGGCCTGGGGCAGCTCAGCGTCCCTCAGCTGGCTATTGGTAGAGTCGCAGCTCATCAGAATTTCCAGCCGGCAACGGGCCGCAGCTTCGGTAGGCATACAGGCGACGATCTGCTCGCCAGCCAGCAGTTCCAGAGGCTGCTCCAGCCAGTAACCACTGCCAGCACGCTGGGCCACCGCCAGGCCATATTCCGGCAGCTTTTTCAGCGCTTTCCAGACCGCGGCGCGGCTGATTCCCAGGGTCTCACCCAGGGCTTCACCGGAATGTACCTTGCCGTCAGCCAGCAGCCGGACCAGCTCAGCCTGGGTGTTGCTTATCGCCACCGACGAAACACCATAACCCGCTGCAGCTGAGGCTCTGTCCCCTGCCACATCCGGCGCATGTTGCTGCGGTGAGCCAGCACGATGGCAGCTGCCGACAGCCCGCTGAATACCAGCAGCCAGGGGCCGTGGCTGGCAGCAGACAGCCAAACGGAAAATGCCACCGACGCCAGGGTGGCAACTATGGTGGAAAATCCCACGTAGCCAGTGGCTGTAAGACATAGCAGCCAGCTGAAGATCAGTCCGCCGGCCACCGCCGGGGCAAAACCCAGCAGTGCGCCAACAAAGGTGGCAGCACCTTTGCCGCCGCGAAAGCCGAAAAACAAAGGAAAAATATGCCCCATCAAGGCCGCAATTCCACAGCCAGCGGCCAGCGCTGACCGGGGCACACTAAGGTCCGGCCACAGCAGCGGCAGAGCCGCCGTTGCCAGCACGCCTTTGCCCACATCGATCAGCACCACCGGTAAGGCAAAGCGCCAGCCTCTTGCCCTCAAGGCATTGGTTCCGCCAGCATTACCGCTGCCAGATTCGCGGATATCCAAATCGTATACCCGCCCCAGCAGCAGTGAGCCGGATAACGACCCCAGCAGATAAGCTGCCAGCATCAGCAGGCCCGCTCCGGCTATCTGGGCCACGCTCACGAGGGGCTTGTCTCTTGCGCCGGAGGAATGTTCAGCATCTCCGCGACCTGGGCAGGTGTCAGCAGTTCCTGCACGCCAACAATCAGGCAGCCTGGGCCTGCATGGGCGCCCAATGCGGCGCCGGCGGCCACCTGCCAGACCGTGCTGCCGGTCAGCCGCTGCTGCAGCAGATGGCTCAGCTCAGCCCCATCGTCTGGCGCGGCGCAGTGCGCCACTACCAGCTCATAGCGGATGTTTGGATCCAGTCGACGGGCCAGCCAGCGGGCAAACCCAGGCAGCAGCCGGCGCCGGCTAAATACCACTCCGGCAATCCCCACGGTGCCGTCTTCCTGATTGGCGATCACCGGCGTCAGCCTGAGCCAGTCTGCCAACATTTTCACCGCAGCCGGCAAACGCCCTCCCCTGACCCCGAAGGACAAATCTCGCAACACCGCATAGGAGCGGCTGCGTTGCCCCATGAAGTTCAACATGGTGACAATCTGCTCGCTGCTGTAGCCCTGATCGGCACAGCGGGCGGCGAACACCGCCAGCAAACCCTGGCTGGCGCTCACGTGGCGGGAATCCCAAACGGTGATGCGTTCAGCGTTCACCCGCCTGGCCATGCTGTCCGCCGCCTGCCAGGTGCCGCTGACCGCGCCGGACAGGCTCACGCACAGGGTCTGTTTGAAATGGGAGTCGAGAAATTCAAACTGCCGCCGGTAGTCGCTGGGCGGGGGTTGAGAGGTGGTAGGGTGCTGGGCCGCGCTGGCCACCCGCTGGTAAAAATCCGCGGCGCTAAAGGACACCTTGTCGATGAACTGGTGGTTATCAATGGTGACACGCAGCGGCACCAGATGCAGCGAATGCTGCTCCAGCAGCTCATCGGGAATATCGGCGCCGGTGTCCGCCACGATGGCTACCCGGTTGCCGGTGCGCACCGAGTCCGACTGGGTCTGCATATCATCCACTTTTTCCCGGCTGATTTCGCCGAATCGTTCCGCCACGCCAAACACCTGCTGGGGATCATTGGTGTGGATATGGATACGCATCTTGTTGCGGGTCCCGGCCAGCACCATGGAGGAGGCGTCGAGCTGGGCCAGGGACTCGCGCAGACGGCGCTTGTCCAGGGCATCGGCGGTCAGCATGCACTCGGTGCAGTATCGGTGGGCCAAATCTCCCTCGGGCAGATGCTCGGGAAGCTCACCGTCATCAAGCCTCAGACCCACCGGCAGCACCGAAGTGATCTCGCCCGTGACGGCGTAGTCCTGCATACCCTCCAACAAATCGACAAAGCCCTGGGCGCCGGCATCCACTACGCCGGCGGCGGCCAACACATCCAGCTGTTGGGGCGTCCTGGCCAGGGAGCTGCGAGCCGCATTGAGGGCGCCGCTAAGAAAAACCGTAAAGTCACCGGGATTAGTTGTCAGTCCCTGCTTGAGCGCCTCAGCGTGATCTTTCAGCACCGTCAGCAAGGTCCCCTCCCGTGGCTCCGCAATGGCGACCTGGGCGCTGCGCGCGGCGTGGCCCGCGGCTTCCGCGTAGTCGCTCATGCCGACGGTGGCCCTGCCAGCGACTGCTTCAGCGAAACCTTGCCAGTATTGGGCCAAGATCGCGCCGGAATTGCCCCTGGCGCCGTCCAGCGCCTGATCGGCGACCTGCTCTAAAAAGCGCCCAAAATGGCGCTGCACCTGACGGGTGGCGCCGGTCAATACCGTGTGCATGGTGAGGGCAAGATTGGTGCCGGTGTCACTGTCGGCCACCGGAAATACGTTGATCCGGTTGATGTGATCACGGCGGGAGATCAGCCGATGAATACCGGCAATTAGCGCGCAGCGCAGCCAGGCCCCGTCAATTTGATCTGGCCCTAGGGTGGATTCTGCTTCAGTCATGAGCCCTATTCTATCAGCGCAGACGCCGTCGCCAGCAGTGTTTGATTGGGCCAAAGCCTGCTCGCTGAAGGCCGGATGAAAAAGGGCCGTCGTGGGTTTTTTCCATAGGGAATCCTGCCCAGTTCATAGCCCGGCCTGCCACGCTGGCGCCACTGCCAACCACGGCATGTCGGTTTGCCCAGCGCAGCCCCTGCGCACTGGAGCGGTTTGGCTCAGCGGGCAAGGTGAGACTCACCAATTAGTGGCGAAAGCTTCATCCCTGGAGCTCTGCACCCGGCCAGATAAATCATAGATAGTTGTTTTTTAACGGTTTAATTTATGGCATGCATCTTGATTGTCTGAATGGGCAGGCAACAAAAAGGGTGAATGGCATGCTACTGAATCGGTCCGGAACAAAACGATTGGCGTTGGAAAGCATTATTGCGCTGTCCCTGGCCTGGGGATCCCTCCAGCTTGGTCAGGTATACGCCAGTGAAGGCCCCTGCCCCCAGGGACTTACGGCACTTCATATGACCGCGCCGTCGGTGCAGGATGTGGTGTATAGCGATTGTCAAAGGAAATACATTGCCAGTGAATAATCAAGCGGATAAGCCGACGGATAACCCATCCGATAACAGGGCCTTTGAAACCCTCAAATCTATCCTGGGCAGCGGGCCACAGCAGGGTTGGGCCTTTGGGGTTTGCGCGAATCTGGCTAAGCGCACCGGCTGGGATCTGTGGGCAGTTCGCGCGGTGGCCCTGGTGGCGCTGCTGCTGACGTCGATTCTCAGTATTTTCAGCTACTTTGCGCTAGCCATGCTGATGCATGAAACACGTCCTGCCGCCCAGCAGAAAATGCGCCGCTGGGCCGGTCAGCTGGATAAAGTGTTTGACCTGATCAGTCGCGGCGTGAAGCAGTTTTTTGCCAGCCAGCCAAAGCCCCGGGATGGCGGAACCCGTCAACAATGGCAGCAGGATTACCGGGCCTGATGAAACCAAATCCGGGTTTGACGGGTCTGAAGTAATAACGCTGCTGGACCGGAGGCTGCCATCATGGGGTTCGACGCCAAGACCCCAAAGCCCGCCCCACACTCCCGGGTTGCGCAACTCCGGTCCAGCCGCTCATAAGTTGCTGGCAGTCGACTCTGACCCTCAAGGCATCTTTTTGAGGGTCAGATCGAAATACACGGGTACCGCCATGGAAATGGAGGTCAAGCCGGCAATTTCTCGCAGTGTCTCTATCCCGTTACCCAGGCCCAGCAGCCGCATGTTCAGCAATATTGGCTGAGCGCTGACTACCTTAAGGCGATCTTGTGACGCCGTTATCTGCACTTTGGCCAGCAGTGGCGTGCTGTTGTCCAGCAACATCAGCTGCGCTGACAGCTCGGCCTGCTGAGTTTCTCCGACCCCAATATCCCCCAGCATCGCCAGATCAACCTTGCCCAGGACCTTGGCACTTTCCGAATGCTGCAGCAGGTGCTCGTGGATGCGATCGTTTCGAATCGGCACACCGGTTTCCAGACTTTTCAGATCAATCTCCAGCACAAAGCTGCCGTCCGATGATGTCAGGCCACCGCTGACGGTGGTGAACCGATGAGCCTCAGCCACATCAACATTTTTGGTAGAAACAAAACTCAACGTGGAGCTGTCAGGAACGATCTCCCAGTCAGCGGCGCACAGGGGGCTAGCCAGTAGCGCAACGAAGGCCAGCAGCAGTTTGTTAACGGGGCTTTGGGCTAAACGGTTAATGACGGTCACCAGACAGTATGATGTAGACCCCGATCATACGTCAGCCTCACTGATGAGCAAAATTGAACGCCTTTATCGCCTGCACAACCTGCTGAGCCAGCGCCGCACGCCCATTAACCGGCAGGATCTGATGGCAGAACTGGGCTGCTCCCAGGCCACCCTTTACCGCCTGATCAACGATTTAAGGGACCACCTGGGCGCGCCTCTGGAACAGGACCCAGAGGGCCGGGGGTTTTTCTACCAGCAGCACAAAGGGGTGCGCCCGTTTGAACTGCCCGGGGTCTGGATCAGTTCCGAGGAGCTGCGGGCGTTGATGTCGGCCAGGGAGTTGCTGGCCGGGGTTCAGCCGGGGCTGATGGACACTGCGCTGGCTACGCTGCAGTCAAGAATTGAAAAGCTGTTGGACTCCCAGGGAATCAATGTCGCCACCCAGAGCCGGCGAATCAGAATATTGCACCAGGCCAGCCGACTAATTTCCGGTGAGCAGTTCAGACCGGTGCTGGAAGCCCTGGTAACCCGTCAGCGCCTGGATATCACCTATCAGTCCCGGGGTAGCGGTGAAACCACCCAACGGCAGATTTCACCCCAGCGGCTGACCAGCTATCGACACAACTGGTATCTGGACGGCTGGTGCCACCTGCGCGAGGGTTTGCGCAGCTTTGCGCTGGAAAAAATCACCGATGCCATCAGCGCGGATCAGCCGGCTATGGAAATCGACGACAAAGATCTCAATCGTCACTACGCCAGCGCATACGGGATATTTTCAGGGCCCGCCACTGAGCAGGCGGTGCTGTTGTTCTCACCTCGAATCGCGCGCTGGGTGGCGGATGAGTTGTGGCACTCCCGACAGCAGGGCCAGTGGCTGGATGATGGTCGTTATCAGCTGACCCTGCCCTTTGGAAAAACCGAAGAGCTGGCCATGGATATCTTGCGCTACGGCCCGGAAGTGGAGGTGGCGTCGCCGCCATCGCTGCGCAGTCGCGTGGCCGAGATGGCCCGGGCCACGTTAAGCCAGTACGAGGCTTAACTGTAGACGAGTAATCAACTACTGGCTGGCCAGCCAGTCCAGATAACTGTTGGCCACCGCCGCCGGCTGCTCAATTTGCGGTAGATGGCCCACCCCAGGCAGCAACTCGGCGCGACTGCCAGCAATCAGAGCCGCCAGGGTAGCGGCACCAGAGGGGTGCAGAATCTGGTCGTTTTCTCCCCATACAATCAGGGTTGGAGCTTTCACTGCAGGGGCCAGCTGCTCCGCTGGCTGGGAGGTCGCGAGATCCGCGAATATCGCCTCAAGACGCGGTTTTCTCGCCGCTTGATTGTCACCCAGATAACGCAATACCGGGCCCGGTATCCAGGGCCGTTTGCTAAATACCAGATCTAACATGTGATCAAACTGGGCCGCGTTAGCCGGTAGCAGCACGTTGGGTTCACCCGCCAGCAGTGACTCTACGAATCCGCTAAGGGGCGGCGTGTTGACTCCCGCTGGTGCCAGCAGCCACAAAGACTGCACCCGCTCCGGCGCCAGCGCCGCCACGGCCAGGGCAACGTAGCCCCCCATGGAGTTGCCGCCCAGGTGAAACTGCTGATGTCCCTGCTGGGTCATGAAATTGAGCAGCCTCTCGGCTTGGGCGGTTGCGGTATAGCGATTGTCCAGGGCTGAGCTGCTCATGCCAAAGCCCGGCAAATCCGGCTGCAGCACGTTGAAGTCTTGCTCCAGATGCCGGGCCACCCGGTTGAAGTTGTCCTTGTCGGCACCAAAGCCGTGCAGCAACAGCAATACCGGCCGATCATTGCCGGGCTCGTCGCTGTGCAGAAACACCCAGCGCTCAGAGCCCACCAGGGCCGCCGAGGGGCTGAGTCCAGCCAGCTGCCGTTCGCCGGCGATAGTCATTCGATAAACCGTACCCGGAGCGCCAAACCAAACCGCCGCGGTGGCCGCGATTAAAGCGCTGATAATCCAAAACTTGGATTTCTCAAGAAATGAGAAAGCCATCAGGCAGGATCTCCACATCGAACATTAGGTAGGTGAATCTTCATGGCTTCAATTATACGCACCGATATCATCCGCATACTGCTGGCGTGGACGTGTCTGGTACCTGTCATCTGGCTGGCAGCGCCCTGGGGCGCCAGCCTGTCGAAATTGATTGGCCCACCCTGGTTGTGGTGTGCCGTCATTCCGGGCTTCACGGCGGCACTGCTTTACCCAAGATCCCTGACCGTGATCCCAGGACTGGCGGCGAAGGGGTTACGGCAGATGCTGCGGCGGAGCGTCACCGGCGGTGGCGCCGGGAGTGGCCAACGTCACGGCCAACCTATGGGTCAACGCACTGGTCTACGGATTGGTCAACGCACTGCTGGCTAGACACTGACTGAACCACTCATCAAACTGGCCGGTGAACTGGCCGGTGAACTGGCCGGTGAACTGGCGGCTGAACTGCG
>CAYGPO010000003.1:38478-46205 GCA_964351665.1 uncultured Gammaproteobacteria bacterium
AACTGGCCGGTGAACTGGCCGGTGAACTGGCCGGTGAACTGGCGGCTGAACTGCGACCCGAATGAGTACTCGCAACCGCGCAGCCGGCGTTAAAGCCGGCTGCGTGATCTGCCTAAAGCCCTTTCTACTGGCCCCAGTTCTGAGAGGTGACGGTGAGGGTGACCGTGGCGGTGGCGGTTCCACCAAAGCCATCATCCACGGTGTAGGTCAGCGTATCGCCACCCCACCAGCCCGCCATCGGGGTGTAAAGAATCCGTTGATCAGCCGTAATGACAGCGGTTCCGAAGGGGGTTTTCTCATCCACCGCTACTATGGTCAGGGTGTCGCCGTCTGGATCGGAATCATTGGCCAGCACGTCGATGGTCACCGCGGTGTTTTTACGGGTAACGGCGGTGTCATCCAGGGCCACAGGCAGCGTGTTGAACGCATCAACAATCACCGTCACCAGTGCCTCGGCCTGCTGGCCGGTGCTGTCCTCAACGGTGTAGGTGAAGGTATCGGAACCAACAAAGGTGCGCAGGGGCGTATAAACCAACTGGCCACCCTGTTGAGTGACCTCGCCATTGGCGGCCATGCCAACGGCAACAATGCTCAGGGTTTCACCTGAATCATTGCCCAGCACATCGATGCTTACCGGCTGGGTTCTCAGAGTGTTTGCCTGGTCGTCCACGGCGCTGATGGGCGGTCGTTCCAGCACGGTGATGGTGACGTTCGCCGAGACCTCGCCGCCGCCGTCAGCCGCGTTGTAGCTGAAGCTGTCGGTGCCAAAGAAATCCGTATTGGGGGTATAGACGATCTGATTGCCGCTGATGGTCGCCGTGCCGTTGGCAGGTTGAGTGACCGAGGCCAGGGTCAACACGTCGCCGTCAGGATCGCTGTCATTGCCCAACACGTTGATGGACACCGATTCGTTCTGGTTGATGGTGGCCGCGTCATCCTGGGCTGAGGGGAAGGTGTTCACAATCACCTGGGCGCCCAGTCGCTGCTCAGAATCGATCTCCGCATAGCGATAGGTATCCACTTCACGCTTGTGGGCTATTGGGTTTTTCATGGCACGCTCCAGCCAGGCCGGATCGTCAATTTCTTCACGCTCCCAGCGGACTTCAGTACCGCCCGCCACGGCTGGGGAAATGACCACGTCTTCGGTCCGCTCCTCCAGGGTGACAAAGGAAATTTCCACCCGACGGTTGAGCTTGCGATTAGCCTCAGAGGTGTTGGGTACGGCAGGCTGGCTCTCGCCAAAGGCCTTAACCTCAAGATCATCACCCGTGATGCCGTTGCTCACCATATAGGCCACCACCGAGTCAGCCCGGCGCTGGGACAGCGCCTGGTTATAGTCTTCAGGCGCTAGATCACAGGTGTGGCCGGAGACGGTAATCTGACCAATCACGTCTACGGACTGGATCTTGTCCAGCACGCTGCGCAGGCTGCCTTCAGCGACGCCTTTGAGTACAGCTCGATCAAGCTCAAACAGCACCGCTTCGTTCAAGGTCGCTTCATTGCGCACCAGTCGCTTTTCGGTCACAGCCGCTGTCGGCTCGGTGCGAACCTCGACCCGGCGCTCCAGCATGTCCCGGGCCGCCTTGTAGCTGGGTCGGTGGCGCTGACCAAAGGCATAGCGGTAAAACAGCACTGCCCGGGTATCGCTGCTATCGGTGACAAAGTCTCCGGAGCGGTCCAGATATTCGGCGGTCAGGGCCAGAGAATGGGGGGTCCCAGAGAAGAACTTTTCCAGCCCAATATTGGCGGACAGCTGGTCTGCCCCGTTACGGCCCTGTTCAAAATCCAGGCCGCCGCGCAGGCGAATCAGCTGATCGTCAAAGTAGGTGCCCACCCGCACACCGGCGCCGCGATCGTAGGCGCGCTCGAAAATGGAGGTGATGGTGTCATTGAACTGGTCCTGCACAAACTGCTGATTGCCGGTGATTCCGCTCAGCTGGGTAATTTGTGTGTCCACCAGACGATCCACCAGGCGGCGGCCGGTGATGGCCTTCATCACGTAGGCGCCCCAGAACAGGTCGGGGCCTTCCCAGCCCAGCCCAAGGGAGACCTTACGGTCGTCAAATTCGTTTTGGTCCAGTGCCAGGAAGGTTTTGGCGACTCTGACAGAGCCTTGATTTCGGGCCGCGTCCATCAGTGAATCGGCGCCGGTAAGCCAATGGTAATTGAGTTTCAGACCGCCACGTTCGTCGCTGACCCAAAGCTCGCCGATCCAGTTGGAGTCTTCGTCCTCGCCGAATACGTGCAGGTACTCGCCATGCAGATCGCCGTCGTCATCGATGCCTACCCCCAGTCGCTGGTAGTCGCCGGTGTAGGACATTCGGGCGTTGCCGTCGCTGCCCGTCAGGCGCACATCGCCGGTGGAGCTGTCAGGGGATTCCTCGGGTAAGTCCTGGGCGCCGATACCGGCGGCAAAGGTCAGGCTGGCAAGGGCAGCCATCAGTCGCAATTTGTTCATGGTCAGATCCGTTGTTTCTGAGTCAAATTTTTACAGCAAATCTTCGGGTAAACTCGCAATCGGTGCACGTTAGCATAGAAAAAAACCGTCACAAGTGACCCAATGACGGTTGTTGACAGATGCCTTAGAAAAGTCAGTCTTTAAGCACAAATGTCACTTTCAGTGTGACCCGGTAATCGGTGATGTTACCGTCGCTGTCCAGGGATACTTTCTGTCCTTCAACCCAGGCGCCTTTTACGTGCTTCAGGGTTTTGGCGGCTCGCTTACAGCCTACGGCGACGGCATCTTCAAAGCTTTTTTCTGATGAGGCGATAATTTCGGTAACTTTGGCTACTGACATGTGATTCTCCTATTGTGGGGATAAAACTTAAGTGCCCCGGACAGAGCGTAACGTAGTGAATGTAGCGGTATTATCCGCTATTGAACCACAAAGCGGTGATTTTGTTGACCTTAGCAGCAGCAGATGGCTTTAAGAGTCTGCTTTTGCAGCCCCGCGCTGGCGTCGGGCTTCAAACAGCATCAGCGCTGCTGCCACCGACACGTTTAAGCTCTCCATGGCTGGATGAATAGGGATTCGAGCCAGATGGTCGCAGCGCTCTCGCAACAGTCTTTTCATGCCCTGCTGCTCACCGCCCAGCACCAGCACCGTGGGGCCAGTCATATCGACCTCATACAGGGTCTGGGGCGCATCAGCAGCGGTTCCCACCACCCACATACCCGCGGCTTTGAGACCGTCAACGGCGCGATTTAGATTGACCACCTGGGCCAGCCGCAGCAGTTCAGCCCCGCCGGCGGCGGTTTTGCGGGCCGCTGGGGTCAAGTCTACGGCGCGGTCTATCGGGTAAATCACCCCGTCTGCACTGGCCGCGGCCGCGCTGCGCAAACAGGCGCCAAAATTTCGCGGGTCTTCCAGATGGTCCAGCACCAGCACCAGCGGGTTGGCAACCTTGCCCAGTTCATCCAGCAGCGCCGACTCAGACAGCGGCGCACCGCCCAGATAGTGGGCAACGGCGCCCTGGTGGCCGCGGCCGTGCTGGTCCAGGGCCTTTCGATCCCGCCGTTGCACCTTGACCCCGACAGCGGCGGCCAGGGCTTCCAACTCCTTGATTCGGCGATCATTCCGATCGCCGGCCAGCTCCAGCAGGGTGACGTTGGCAGGATCGTTTTTCAACGCGCTATGAGCGGCGTTGATACCCAAGAGTTTCTGCTGCGAAGGTTCGGCCACGGTCAGTCAGCCGTTGCGGCGATGCCGAAATCCACCTGTCGGTCGTCGGTGTCAACGCGCAGTACCTCCACCGATACCTGATCACCCAGCCGATAGCTGCGCCGGCGTTTGTCGCCGGTCAAGGTGTGGGTCAGCGGATCGAATTGATAGTAGTCGTTGGGCAGGGTTGTGACGTGGGCAAGGCCAGACACCCCTAGGCCGTTAAGCTCGACGAACAGGCCAAACTCCCGCACCCCGGTAACCAGACCTTCAAACACTTCCCCCAGATGGGACAGCATATAGGCGCATTTGAGTCGATCATCCACGTCCCGGGAGGCGTCTTCCGCGCGTCGCTCCGCCATTCCCGCATGTTCACACTGGCGGGCCAGTGCGCTGATCCGTTCCGCCTGGTCGATCTCAGCGGTGGGGCCTTCCGAGGCCGCGGGCTGGCCCTGCTCCGACAGGCTGACTAAAGCCCGGTGGACCATTAGATCCGGATAGCGGCGAATGGGCGAGGTGAAATGGGCGTAGGCCGTCAGCGCAAGACCAAAATGGCCGGCGTTTCTCGGATGGTATACGGCCAGAGACTGAGATCGCAATACCAGGGACTCGATCAAGGCCCGCTCCGGTCGCTGGGCGGCAGCGGCCAGTATATCTGACAGGTGTTTGGGCCTGAGACGGTCCGCCGGCGGCAGTTTAATGGCCAGTTCACCCATCGCTCCGCGCAGGTCTTCCAGCTTGCGTTCCTGGGGCGGCGGATGGACCCGAAAGGCGCTGGGTATTTCGGCTTTTTCCAGGGTCAACGCCGCCTGCACGTTGGCAGCGATCATGCATTCTTCAATGATCTTATGAGCGTCGTTGCGCGTGCTGGGCTCAATATTTTCCACCTCACCGGCGGCGTTAAATTTGAAGTACACCTCGCGGCCGCTGAAGTCGATGGCGCCGCGCTTGCTGCGCTGGCTGCGAAACGCCTGATACACGCCGTTGAGTGCGTGCAGGGACTGGGCAACATCATGGTCCAGGGTCACTGCGCCGGCCTGGCCATCCAGAAACGCCCAGGCCTCCTGGTAAGTAAGTCGGGCGTGGGAATGCATCACCGCGCGATAGAATCGACTGCGGCTAACCTTGCCGTCGGGGCTGACCTGCATTTCGCACACCAGACACAGCCGATCCACCTTCGGTCGCAGGGAGCAGATGCCGTTGGACAGGGCCTCGGGCAGCATGGGAATCACCCGGTTGGGGAAATACACCGAGGTGCTGCGGCGCCTGGCCTCGTTATCCAGGGCTGAGCCGGGCCGCACATAGTTAGACACGTCGGCAATGGCCACCGTCACGGTCCAGCCACCACGGGGTTTAGCCTGACAGTGAACCGCGTCGTCAAAATCTTTTGCGTCAAAGCCGTCAATGGTCACCAGCGGCAGGCCCCGCAGGTCCTTGCGGCCCTGTCTGTCAGCCTCGTCTACATGGTCGGGGATAACCGCCGCGGTCACCGCTTCGGGCCACTCGTAGGGAATATCGTGGCTGCGAATGGCCACTTCCACGGCCATGGGCGCATTAATGCTACGACCCAACACTTCCACCACCCGCCCCACTGCCTTATTGCGTCGGCCTGGCTGCTCGGTGATCTCCAGATAAACAAAATCTCCGGAGCTGGCCTCACCCACCGCGTCAGCGGGAATCAGCACATCCTGATTAATCCGTTTTTCATCAGCGGTGACAAACGACACACCGGATTCTTGATAAAAGCGGCCCACCAGATGGCTGTTCGCCCGTTCCAGCACGCTGACAATGGCGCCTTCGGTGCGATTGCGGTGATCAATACCCTGAACCCGGGCCAGCACCCGGTCGCCGTGCAACACCGACCGCATATGACGGGGCGACAGATACCAATCATCGCCGCCTTCATCCAGGGCCAGGAAACCAAAGCCATCAGGGTGACCGATCACGCGTCCAGGCTTGGCCTCCAGCTTTTGCGCGACGCCATAGCCGCCCCGGCGGTTCTGGATCAGCTGACCGTCCCGCACCATGGCGCGCAGGCGCCGGCGCAGAGCTTCCAGGTCATCTTCGTCGGAAATATCCAGAGCCGCGGCGATATGGCTGCGTTTCATCAGCTCACCACGGCTCTCCAGCAACATTAGAATTGCCGCTCGACTGGCGATGGGCTTTTCGTACCGGAGTTTTTCGTCCGCCGCCTTTGGGTCGACAAAAGGCTGGGGGTTTTTAGAGGTTTTAGATTTCTGGCGACGGGCCATGGCGGCATCTTACGGGGCTTAAGGGATAATGGCCACAACAAAAAAAAACGGCCGCAACAATTGTTGCGGCCGTCTTGGTTGGCAAAAAATCAGGCCTGGCCCGGGGAATACACTCCCGCCGAGCCGATCACTGCCCTGGGTTTGCCTACCAGCGCTTTTGCCACTGCAGGTACCATTCGCGGCCAAAGCTGTTGTAGTAGCCGCCGGCATTGATAAACCAGGGCCAGTTGGCGTTGGTGGGGTCAGTCGGTGGCTCTTCGTCGAACAGGTTGTTGATACCGAGCTGAAACTCGCCTATGTCACCCCAGTCGTACCGCAAGGAGCTGTTCACGGTGATATAGTCATCGATGAATTGACCGTTGGGCACCTGGCCGGTGGCCGGGTCGTTGAAGGCGTTGATTCCCGGCAGTTCGTCAATGTAGGTGGTCCTTAAGGTGGCGCCGAAATCCTCATAGTTCCAGTTCACCGTCAGGTTGTGCCGAAACTCTGGCAGTGATGCCAGAGCCAGGTTCTCAACTTCCGGTTGGCCGTCGGCAAACTGGGTGGTGAGGGAGTCAACCCAGGTGGTTTCCCACTGGAAAGCGAACAGCCCCCAGTCGGTGGTATCCAGGTCGTAGCGGATGGTGGCATCCACACCGGAAACCGTTTGGGTGGAAAGGTTCAGGGCCTGGGCGGTGATTTGGCCACCGTTCAGGGTGCCCGCAGCGTCCCGGGTGATCAGACTGCAGAACGAGTCATCGGGGGTGCCGGTGCTGAGTCCTGCGCACTGATTCAATATGAACTGACCGGACGGCGCAGCGATGATGTTTTCCAGCTCCACGTCGTAGTAGTCCAGGGTCAGCGAGAGGGCGTCCAGGGGCTCCCAGACAACCCCTATATTGATGCTTTCACCTTCTTCTTCTTCCAGTGCCTGGTTAGCTCCCACTAATACCCGAACGCTTTGAACCACGTCGCAGGGGTCATTGGAGTTGTTGGGATCAAGGCCGGTGGGCGAGTTGGGGTCGCCGCCTGCGGCGATGCAGGCCGGTGAATCGACCACGCTGGAAAACGCCCGGGTGGTGGAACCAAACAGCCGCTGCAGGTCCGGCGCTCTAAAGGTGGTACCAAAACTGCCGCGCAGCAGCAAATTGTCCAGGGGACGATACTGCAGCGCTATTTTACCGGTGGAGGCACTGCCGGTCTGCGAGGCGTCGTCGTAATCGTCGTAGCGGGCAGCCAGGTCCAGCTCCAGCTGAGAGAACAGCGGAATACTGATTTCCATACCCAGCGCGATTCGATCCCGCTGACCGCCGCCGGCAGAGCCGCCGTCGGACGCATCACCGGATAAGGTAATGGGGTCGCGACGATCAAAAAACTCCTGATCTTCCCATTCCAGCACCCCGGCTACCGCCATCGGTCCTGCCGGCAGTTCCCAGGGCAAAAAGCCGGAGATCTGAAAATCAGCAAATCGGTTCTTAGACTCAGCGTCAGTAAATGGCCGGTGTGAGGTTGCTGCTACCACGTCAGCCGGAATGGGCTGGAACAGATCCAGGCCGTTATCCACCTGGGCCTCAAAGGCCGACAGGATGATGGAACCACCGCGCTGAGAGAAGAAATCCTGCTTGTTAATCGAGTAAGCCGCCTCCCAGTCCCAGCCGTCACCGAAGGTGCCGTTGAGGCCAAACAGTCCGCCAAAGGTCTGGGTTTCAATATCGGTGGTGCGGGGACCGTACTCAAACAGGCGCCGGGTATACACCGCCGGGCCGCCGTTGGGGCCGGTGATCAGACCGCCGCTGTTGGGCGACACCGGGTTGGCTGAGGCGCCGCCAAACAG
>CAYGPO010000003.1:46305-67525 GCA_964351665.1 uncultured Gammaproteobacteria bacterium
TGGCTGGACATCAGCTCTTCGTTGCTGTCGTACTGCAGGGTGAAGTACACCGAGGTGTCGTCTCCAGCCTTGCCGCCCACCAGTTCAATCTGCTGGGACTGGTAACCCCCGTTGTCGGTATCCCCTGCTCTTAAGCGGGTGGAAATGCCGTCATATTCTTTGGTGGTAATGATGTTGATCACACCGCCCACGGCGTCGGAGCCATAGATGGCCGAAGCGCCATCGGTGAGCACCTCGATACGCTGAATGATGGCGGTGGGAATGGACGCGGTGTCATAGAACTGGGTGGTTCCTCCCAGCCCCAGGGGGTAAACCGGCAGCCTGCGACCGTCGACCAATATCAGGGTTCGACCGGTGCCGAAACCCCGCAGGTTGACCCCGGACGCACCGGGAGTGAAACCAAACACGAACTGCTGAGACAGGCTGCCACCGGTGTTCTGGGTCAGGCTGTCCAACACGTCCTGCACCGTTCGGTAGCCCATTTCTTCAAATTCTGCTCGCTCCAGCACCAGCACCGGCGTGGGGCCTTCTACGTCGCTGCGCTTAAGCCGGGAACCGGTCACGGTCAGATTGTCCAGCTTTGCATTGTCGGCGGCGTTGTCGCCGCTCACCTGGGCGCCGGCGTTCAGCGCGAAGGTCAGAGAAATCGCTGCAGCCAGCGGCAGCCGGGTCCAGCGTTGTTGATTGGTAGAGTTGGCACTCATGGAAAACTCCTAGGTTGATATCGATGGGTCAATAGCCACAGATAAACCTCAGTCAGCGGGCAGCTCCCCTCACCTGCGAGCGGCCCCTGGGGTTTATTACGAAAAAAATAGTATGAAACTCTTCGTATATCAATCTACGGGTTGCCAGAACCCACCAGCAGGGACAGCAACCCAAATCCGGCCGTCACTGGCGATGTGTTGCACCCAGTGATGAAAAATTCACCGTAGCGGCTCTGGAAGTTGCTAAAACAGCGGTATTTTTGGATCCCGGCAAGATCTCACCAGGTTAGAGCGGGCATGGAGGGCAAAACATCTCGCGGCTTTATGCAACAACAATGTCATCTATCGCAACCTGCCGCGGCGGATCTAATGTCAGCTCGACGAATATCTACACTGCCCAGTGCCGCCATCGCGGCCTCCCTGGTCTGCCAATGGCACCTGGCAGGACCATTGGCAGCGGGCCCCAAAACTATCGGGCACTCTTCCCTTTGGAAAGTTTCTTTTGATTTCAGTAACCTGCAGAAACATTATGGGAGTGTTAATGATTGTGGATCTAAAAAAAGCCCTAAAAATTGAGATTGAAAAAGTCGCCAAGAAACAGATTCGGTCGGACACCGAAGCGCTACGTAAGGCGGTGACTCGTTATCGCGCCGACATCGCGACGCTGAAACGGGAGCAGAAGAACCTCCAGCGGCAGCTGGATCAACTGAGAAAAAGCCCGGCGCCGGCCAAGCAAGCCGCTGAATCCAGCGAGGCAAACCAACGCCCGAGACGCTTTGCACCCGATTGGTTAAAGAAGCATCGGCAAAAGTTGGGCCTGGCTGCCGCAGACTACGGCAAGCTGGTGGGGGTTCATCCGATAACCATCTACAACTGGGAGCAGGGCAAATCCAAGCCCAGGGCAGCTCAGCTGGAGGCTCTTGCCAAGGTTAGAACACTGGGCAAACGAGAAGCGCTGCGCCGGTTAGCTGATTGATTCAGTGGCTGGTAGTGTGAACCTGCCGATGGCGGGGACGGCCCGCTGAATGGCACTATGGCGGTCTCGCAAATCACCAGAAAGGAACGCCCAATGACCAGCCGTCTGCCAGCCATGCTGTACGCCGTTTTCCTCACCACCGCGGCCAGCCTTTCGCCGGCCCTGGCAGCCTCATCTGATGAGTCCGCCGCTGAAGCGGTGGCCCAAGAGGCGGGCCCAACCCCTGCCGCCGGCACCGAGGTGTCCAAACAGCAACAGGTTATAGCCCTTCGGCAACAGCGAGACGAGACTCAGCTGGCTGGGCGCCAGGCAAAACTGGAGCAGGCCAAGCTGGCCCAGGAGCTGGAGCAGATGCAGGCGCGAATTGCCGAGTTGGAAGCCCAACTCGGCCTGCAGGAGCAGCCTGAACAGCCGGAATCACAGCGGCGATAATTCGCCCCGGGTGGCCTGAATGGCCGCAGCCAGGTCGGTACCGCGGAACTCATTGACCCGGGCGTTGATGATGGACAGACCAATGGGCAGTCCATCCACAAGGCCCATGGGCACGGTTAAATGGGGGTGCCCGGCAATGGCAGGCAGGGTCGAGCTGCCGATGGTGTAGCGGTCACCGTTTTCCCAGTCCGTCGGCCACGCCGGCCCGTTGGTGACGCTAATAATATGGGTCAAAGCGTTACTGCGAATGGCTTTTTCAATCTGAAGATTGGCGTCTCGACGAACCGCAGCCAGCTGCTGAGCGTACTCGTTTGGGGTCCAGGAAACCGCCGCCGCCGCTTCAAAAATATCCTGATCAAAATGAGCCAGCACCTGTTCGGCGTTGCTGTTGTTGTACTTGATCAGTTGGTCCAGGGTTTTCGGCGCCCCAGGAGCTGTCACATTGGCCAGGTATTGATTAAGGCCCTGGCGAAATTCGTACAGCATCACCCCATAGGCCCCGGCACCCAGATCCCCGGTTTCCATCTCAATGGGATCAATGATTTCGGCCCCTAGCTGGCCAATCTGTGCAATAACTTCGTCGTACAGGGCGTCCACTTCAGGCTGGGTACCTGCGCCTGGGTAGTTGCGCCAAACGCCGATCCGCATACCCTTAAGGGTTCCGTCGAAGGTGGGCGGGATGTAGTTGTAGCGTTTGAAGTTCACCGTGGTGACCCGGTCGTTTTCGTCACGACCATCGATCACCCGCATGATCATGGCGATGTCGGCGGCGTTGCGGGCCATGGGGCCCACCATATCCATGGAGTCGGCAATGGGAATCACGCCGCTACGGCTGACCCGCCCCATGGTGGGTTTCAGGCCCAGCACGCCGTTGGCACCCGCCGGACAGACGATGGACCCGTTAGTCTCGGTACCCAAGGCCAGGGGCGCCAGTCGAACCGCCACCGCCACCGCCGATCCGCTGGACGAGCCGCAGGGGTTGGCCCCAGGCTTCCAGGCATTGCGGGTTTGGCCTCCCAGCGAGCTCCAGCCACTGCTGGACTTGGTGGATCGAAAATTGGCCCACTCACTTAAGTTGGTTTTGCCTAAGATCACCGCGCCGGCGGCGCGAAGTTTGGCCACCACATGGGCATCCCTGGCCGCCTTGTGCCCGGCCAGGGCCGTGGAACCAGCGCTGGTTGCCATTTGATCCGCAGTGTCGATGTTGGCCTTTACCAGCACCGGCACACCGAACATCAAGCCCGGCTTCTGTCCTGCCGCCCGCCGGGCGTCCAGGTCTTTGGCGATCTGAAGGGCCTGGGGATTGACTTCAAGCACAGCGTTATAGCCATCGGGGCCGCTGTCCAGGCGTGCGATTCTTTCCAGGAAAGCTTCGGTAACCGCCGCTGCGGTGAGTTCGCCAGCGGCCATGGCAGCCTGCAGCTGCTCTGCCGTCATGGCGGTGATGGCGTCATCGCGCCCTTCCCTTTGAACGGGCTCCGGTGCAGGGGCGTTTTCAGATGCCGCCGATGCCGCTCCCTGGCTGGTGTCCTGGGCATCTTCGTCAGCGCAGCCAGTCAGCAGCATTAAACCGAGCAACAGCACCAGCAGGGATTTCCATCGAAAAATACTGTGGATATTCAAAATTTGACCTGATCTTGATGAACCAGGCGCTATGGTAGCGCGACTTCAGGTTCGCTTCTGCATGGCGAATCAATGAAACTCAGGAAATAACTCGTCTGGAGTGGTCAGTGACCGATAAACACAACGTTGAGAAACCTTCCCGCGAAAAGGCCGAAGCGGCCATTCGCACCTTGCTGCAGTGGGCTGGTGATGATCCCGATCGAGAGGGGCTGGTCGATACCCCTGCCCGGGTGGTACGAGCCTACGAAGACTGGTTTAGGGGTTATACCGAAGACCCTTCGGAATACCTGCGACGGACCTTCAAAGAGGTTGAAGGCTATGACGAGATGATCGTACTGCGGGATATCGCCTTCGAGTCTCACTGTGAACACCACATGGCGCCCATCATTGGTGTGGCCCACGTGGCCTACGTGCCTACCAACAAGGTGGTGGGCATCAGCAAGCTGGCCAGAGTGGTGGAAGCGTTTGCCCGAAGACTGCAGGTGCAGGAAAAAATGACGGCCCAGATCGCCCAATGTGTGCAGGACGTGCTAAAACCTCGGGGCGTGGGCGTTGTGATCAAAGCCAGTCACGAATGCATGACCACCCGTGGCGTACATAATAAGGGCGTTTCCATGCTAACCAGCCAAATGCTGGGGAACTTCCGCGAGGACGCCCGTACCCGCACCGAATTTCTCACCATGATTCAGGGCGCGTCCTAAGCGCCACCCATAAACAGGGCCAAAACTGAGGGCCGGGAACGAACATCGACCCCGGCCTCGGAACTCCCAGCAACTTCCCCCGTTACAGCCGAAACTGCAGCTCGGCGTAATAGTAGCGACCCAGGTCCCGATGCACGTCGGCAAAATAGCCAAAAGATCGGTCCGCCAGGGGCGCTCGCTCATCGGTGAAGTTGTTAATCCCAAGCCGCGCCCGCATGGATGACTCACCCACCGGGAAGCGATAATCCAGGTTCAAGTTGTAGGTGGTCATGGAGGGCACAACAAACTGGGTACCATCGGCCAGGTTTAGACTGGTCTGGACAAAGTCTCCCAGTCGCAGCCCGCTGATGGACGCGCCCATCTGATTTTTACGCCAGGACACTCGGGCGCTATGTTTTTCCTCAATATTACCGTCCACCCCAGCCAGGGTCTGAAAACCCTGCACGGGAAAACTTGCCGGCAGCAGGCCGGAGTTCTGAGCCTCCACCAGGACGGCCGCCTGGCCGCCGGCAGCCTGTTCGTACTTGTCCAGGAACGAGCCGTTGTAGGTCAGCGCAAAGTCACCGGCCCGGGTGTCGATGTTGTAGTAGATGCCGATGTCGTGTCCTCGGACGGTTCGTGTGTCAAGGTTAGCGTAGTCATCCTGGATGAAATCGATCTCGCCGGCGGGACAAATCCCGGCCGCGGTATAGATGGCCGCAGCGTCAGCTTCAAGGTCAGGGTTACGGGACACGGCTGGGTTGCCCTGGAAGGCATCACAATTATTCAGCCCGTTTTCCAGTCGGTTCACCAGATCCAGCAGGGAATGGTTTTCCTCACCAAACAAACCAATGGTCATTTCTTTTTCGATGGACCAGAAGTCCAGGGTGAACATCAGATCGGTGGTGGGTTCAAACACCAGGCCCACGGAATAGTTGTCTGATTCCTCAGGCACCAGATCGTCGCTGCCCTGGGCAATGCGCTGGGTGGAGTTTACGCAGTCAATAATATCCTGCTCCGGATCACCACCGTTTTCAGCGGCAAACAGACAGGCAAAATCCGTCCGGGTGTTTTGCCGGGCAACAAACTGCTCGTTGATGGTAATCAGGTTGGGAGCGCGAAAGGCCTCGGACCAGGAGCCCCGAACCAGCAGCTGCTGCAGGGGCCGCCAACCCAGGGCAACCTTGGCAACGTTGGTGTCGCCCACGTCGGAGAAGTCTTCGTAGCGCAGCGCCAGCTGCAGGTCCAGGTTATCGAGAATGGGAATCTGCAGCTCACCAAACAGCGAGGTCACGTCACGCTCGCCGCGGCTGTCCGGGGTTGGGCTGGAGTTCACAACGTCGGAAACAAACGGGTAGGTATCGCCATCGAAATCGGTGAAATTGATGGTGCCATCCAGTCGCGGGTCCCGGTCGTCTATGAAGGATTCTTCCCGATACTCAAAACCGACAAAGGCCCCCACCGCACCCGCCGGCATCTCGTACACGCCGGGATTGGAAATGCGGAAATCAAAACTCTTAAGTTCCGATTCGTTGTTACGGAAAACATCCACCAGAGCCCGCTCAATATTGCTGTCTACACCTCCGCTGAACGGGTTATAGGCCGCCGGGGTTGGATCAAACAGAGCTTCGGTGATGAGAATATTGGACACCCGGTTGCGGGTGATGTCCTCAGCTTCCGCCTTCGACCAAAGGATCGCGCCTTCCCAGTCCCACTGCCCCACAGTGCCCCGCAGGCCCTGCAGAAAGCGGTAGGTGTCTTTGTCGTTTTCCACAATCCGCGGCAGTTCGGCAAAACGGTAGTTATCCATCAGCAGCTCTACGCCGCTGCAGGGAACGTCGGTGCCAATCACCGAATCCGGAAGCCGGTTGGGTGAGCCGCAGGGGCCCAAAGGGTTGTAGTAGTTTTCCGCTCCAACCTGCAGCCTCACCGCGGTAAACGCCGCTGAGGGGTGGCGGGATAAGTTGGTATCAGAGGTGTAGTAGTGCAGCTCGGTGAAGGCCTGCATACCGTTTTCGAACTCGTGGTTAAAATGCACAAACAGGTTGTGGCGTTCCAGGTCCGAATTCAGGTCACGAACATCGTTGAGGTTGTAACGGATGACCCCCTGGCCGTCTGGGGCCAGACAGGTGCCAAAATTCAGGTTAACCGCGCAGCGCGGGTCACCGGCAGGAAACACCTCAAACTCGCCGGCGCTGTCGGTCACCACACCGGTGATACCAAAACCCGACACGCTGCTGGCTGCATCAAACTGTCCAAACAGCGAGTTGATGCTGTCATTGCGAAACAGGGTGCTGCCCGCATAGGGAGAGTCTTCGGGTATCCGGCTGCGGAAATCGCTGTTGGCCCAGCGAGGATCTTCGCTGGCGGCGACCCGGCCGCGATCTAAGTAGTTGTAGAACACCCCAATATTGGTGGCGCCGCCGTTGAAAAACTTACCCCACTCAATGGCGATGTTGGTGTCATCTCGCTCCAGCCCTGGAAACGCGTTGTACTTAACCCGGGCGTTGAGTCCTTCAAAGTCTCGTTTCAGGACCGTGTTCACCACACCGGCCACCGCGTCAGCCCCGTAAAGCGCGGAAGCGCCGTCCTTCAGCACTTCTACCCGGTCAATTCCGTACACGGGAAAGGTGGACGAGTTGGGTGAATTCACCGGCACAAAGCTGCCGCCAACTTCTTCGGTTTGGTAAGCCGCCGAGTTCACCACCCGCCGACCGTTGAGCAGCACCAGGGTATTTCCGGTACCAAGGTTGCGCAGGTTGAAGGCGCCGATGTCGCCCCGGGCCGCGTTCACGCCGCCGCCAATGTTCTCGGCTTCGTTAAAGGTGTTTTGGCCGTTTTCAGCAATCTGATCCAGCAGCTCATCGCCGGAGTCGATGCCCAGCATCTCAATGTCTTCTGAACGGATAATGGACACCGGCAGTGCGCCGGAGATTCGCGCGCCTTTAATGTGGGAGCCGGTGACCACCACCTCTTCGATGGTATTGGGATCATCATCTTGCGGCGGAGACTGGGCCAAAACCGCGGCTGCGGGTAGCAGCATGATTAGGCCAAAAATCGTTTCTAGAGATCTTGTCATGGTTAACTCCCGATCAATGACAAGGCTGTCCGGATGCTTGGACATTTGCCGAAGCGCCGATGTTAACGCTATTTTAACGATTATGACAACCACCGGCGGGTATCAAATGAGTCACTCGAATAATCGATCTGCGAGGCCGTCAGAGCGGGTTTTCTGGCGCCTGACGACCTCTAGGATGAGCCTCTCGATGCCTCTTTTGCTGGCCTCGGTGATAGCCGCGTTGGTGGCTTTGCCCGGATGTTCGGTTCGAAACGCCGAGCCGTCGAAGGCCAGCTGCGCCAGCAGCCGCTTCGCCCTAAGCACAGATTTCCCCGGAGCCAGGGCTGAGAACTGCTCGATCACTGCAGTCCATTCAGCCCAGGTGGTGATCGCGCCTGAAGACTCACCGCCCATCAATAACAGCCCCTGGTTTGCGTTTCGCGTGTCCGGCGCGGCCCAGCAGCGTATTGAAGTGACCTTGAACTACCAGCACGGCAAGCATCGTTACTGGCCTAAGGTCAGCGAATATGGCCAGCACTGGCGGCGCCTGGATGCTGAGGATGTGGTGGTGAGCGAAACTGGCCATCAGGCGCTGTTGCGACTCAGGCTGCCGGACTCCGGTAGCCTGCTGGTGGCTGGTCAGCCTTTGACCTCCTCTGACCAGGTGCTGACCTGGGCCACTGAGATGGCTCGCCGCAGCCCGGCCCGGCTGGCCCCCTTAGGCCAGTCCGCCAAGGGCCGGGATATTGTGCAGCTCAGCTCCGGTGATGAGCACCGGGAGGTGCTGCTAATGGTGGGCCGCCAGCACCCGCCGGAGACCACCGGCTGGGATGCGTTTACCGCCTTTTCCCAAACCATCTGGGGTGACTCGGAGTTGGCCCGGCAGTTTCGCAGGCGGTTTGCGGTGATCGCCGTCCCGATGCTCAATCCTGACGGCATTGATGCGGGCCACTGGCGCCACAATACCGGCGGCACAGATTTGAACCGGGACTGGGGGCCCTTCACCCAGCCCGAAACTCAGCTGATGCAAAGGCTGCTGACCGATCTCGACCAAAGCGGCCGCCAGCCCAGGCTGTTTCTGGATTTTCACGCCACCTGGCGCAATTTGTTCTACACCCAGTCCGACGCCAATCCCACCTGGCCTTTGCAATTCGCCGAGCTATGGCTGGAAGCGGCCCGGCCCCAGCTGAAGAACTATCCCTTCAGCCAGGAAAAAAGCCGCCGCAGCACCCAGGCAAACTCAAAAAACTATCTCTACGGCCGCTACGGCATACCCGCAATCACCTATGAAGTTGGCGATGATACCGATCCGGAAATCACCGCTGCTGCGGCCAAAATTTTTGCCCAGGAAGCGATGAAACTGCTGTTGGCCAGTGCGCCCGAGCCGCCCCGTTATGATGTCATTATTCGCCACGGACACATCATTGACGGCAGCGGCAGGCCTGGCTTTGAGGGCGATATTGGCGTCAGCAACGGCCGCATTGCCACGCTAAAGATCCCCGCCGGGGCCAGCGCCAAGCGAGAGATCGACGCGACTGGACTGTGGATCACGCCGGGCTTTATTGACCCCCACACCCACGCCGCCTCTGACCTGAGCGCAGCGGACTCCCGGCGCAGCCTCAATTACCTGACCCAGGGCGTGACCTCACTGTTTGTAGGCAACGACGGCGGCGGCATCAGCGCCTCCCAGCTGGCCCAGATCGACGCCAGGGGCAGCGGCCCCAACCTGGGGTTTTTTGCCGGTCACGGACGAATTCGTGAAGCGGTGATGGGTAGAGATAACCGAGCACCGGAAAATGATGAGTTGGCCCGGATGCAGCAGGCAGTGAGCGAGCAGATGAGCGCCGGCGCCCTGGGTTTATCCACGGGTCTGTACTACGTGCCGGGCAGCTACAGTCAAACCGACGAGCTGGTGGCCCTGGCCCGGGTCGCGGCGGACGCCGGCGGGGTCTATGACAGCCACCTTCGCAGTGAAAGCGCTGAAGGGCTGCTGGAATCGGTGGGTGAAGCCCTGGATATCGCCCGGCGGGCCGATATCCCCGTGCATATTTCTCACATCAAAGCGCTGGGTTCCAGGGCCTGGGGCACTTCAGTCAAGCTGGTCGCCCTGGTCGATGAGGCCCGGGCCCAGGGGCTTAAGATCAGCGCCAATCAATACCCCTGGCAAGCCTCCGGCACGCGCTTTTCCAATGCGTTGATTCCCAGAGCGCTAATGGAGGGTTCGAAGGCACAGATGCGAGAGCGACTGCGCGATCCGGCGGTACTCAAGTCCGCCTGGCCGCAGATGCTGGCTGCGCTGAAACGCCGCGGAGGCCCGCAGGCCATGCTGATTACCGGCAGCGCCAGCCCCCATCGGGGCAAGACCCTGGCCCAGCTGGCTGAGCAGCAGGGGGTTCACCCCCTGGACGCCGCCATCGCAGAAATTCTGTCCGGCGACCCGGCCATTGCCTCTTTTGTGATGGACCTCGAAGACATCAATACCCTGGCGGTGCAGCCCTGGGTGGTGACCGGATCCGATGGCTCAGAAGGTCATCCGCGCAAATACGCCACCTATCCCAAGGCCTACCAGGACTTTGTGCGCCAGGGGCGCCTGATGTCCCTGGAGCGGTTTGTCCGGCGCAGCAGCGGCCAGGTGGCTGATTTGTTTGGCCTGTGTGACCGGGGTTATCTCAGCGCCGGACTGGCAGCAGACATTGCGCTGATTGATCCCGGCCAGTTTATTCCCCGGGCCAGCTATGAACACCCCACGGAGCTTGCCACCGGCGTGCGCTACCTGTTGGTCAACGGCGTGTTGGTGATCGACGATGGCCAGGCCTCCCAGACCTTGGCCGGGGAGATCATCCGTCGTAATCAGCTGGGGTGCTGAGGCCCCAATCCAAATATTCCGGACCCAGGGCGCTTAGCTAAGCTGAGCCGTCGGCGCTGCAGGGCTCACGCATTGTAGCGTCTTAATCAGTTGCTGGCGGCGAGCTTGGCGGCGCTAACGGTGTTGTGCAGCAGGCAGGCGATGGTCATCGGACCGACCCCGCCGGGTACCGGAGTGATGGCGGCGGCTATGCCCTGGGCGCCGTCGTAGTCCACGTCGCCAACCAGTCGATTCTTGCCATCAACTGCTATCCGGTTGATACCCACATCGATCACCACTGCGCCTGGTTTGATCCAGTCGCCCTTGATCATGCGAGGACGCCCCACAGCGGCCACCAGGATGTCGGCCTGGCGGCACACCGCGGGTAAATCCTGGGTTCGGGAGTGGGCAATGGTGACGGTGCAATTGGCAGCCAGCAGCAGCAGGGCCATGGGCTTGCCGACGATATTGGACCGTCCCACCACCACCGCATGCAGGCCGCTAAGGTCACCCAGACGGTCTTCTAACAGCATTAACGAACCCAAGGGGGTACAGGGCACCATTCGCCGTTGTCCCACCGCCAGGGCACCGGCATTTTGTCGATGAAAACCGTCCACGTCCTTGGCCGGATCAATGGCGTCGATGACCGCCCCGTCGTCGATTTGATCAGGTACTGGCAGCTGGACCAAAATGCCATGGACGCTGGCGTCGGCATTCAGATCTGCCAGCAACGCCAACAGGTCCTGCTGGGAGGTACTGTCCGCTAGGCGATGCTCGCGGGATTCAATCCCCACTTCCGCGCAGCGCGCCATTTTGTTTCGCACATAAACCTGGCTGGCTGGATCATCGCCCACCAGAACTACGGCAATGCAGGGCACAAGCCCTTTGTCGTGCTTCAGCGCAGCCACCTCAACTTTCAATGCCTCGCACAGCTTGCCGGCAAACGCCTTGCCATCAATTTTGTCTGTCATCTCGACTCCCGCCGCACCATCGCCGATGCTGTTGTTTCAAAGAGGGCGCAATGCTACCGAAAATCTGCTCAGCAGGGGGGTAATTAAGGAATATTCGGCGCTAAAACATCTCGCTGGGATCGAGCTTTTCTTCCCGGGCTGCGGTGCGGCCCTGAATATAATCGCCGGTAATCATCTGATCGTAAGACTGGCCCGGACCCACCATGGGGTAAACGCCGGCCTCAGGATCAATAATCACCTCAAGAAACGCTGGCCCGTCAAAGGCCAGAAACTCAGCTACCACGGCGTCTATCTGGGCCGGATCATCCAGCCGACGGGCAAACTCAAAGCCATCGGCCTCGGCGGCCTTTACAAAGTCTTTGCGATGCAGGGATTTGTCGCTGCCCGACAGCCGATTATCGAAATACATCTTCTGCCACTGGCGCACCATGCCATCACCGTAGTTATTCAACACCACCACCTTCACCGGCAAGCCATAGGTAGTGGCGGTTTCCAGCTCGCCCAGGTTCATCCGCATGCTGCCGTCACCGTCAATATCTATAACCAGTGCGTTGGGGCAGGCAAACTGGGCGCCGATGGCCGCCGGCAGACCAAATCCCATGGTGCCCATGCTGCCAGAGGTCAGCCACAGTCTGGGTTCGCAGAAGTCAAAGTATTGAGCCGCCCACATCTGATGCTGGCCAACGCCGGTGGAAATAATCGCTTTACCCGCAGTCACCCGGTTGATGGACTCAATCACCGCGTAGGGCTGAACCTTATCGCTGTTGCGATCGTAGTTGAGGCCGTGACGTTGCTTAAGGCCGGCGATCTCCTGATGCCATGGGCCAAAATCTTTGTTGAAGCCAATCTTCTGACCGTAGCGGGTGATGTCATCTAAGTCCTGGGGCAAATGGCCCACTTGATGCCACTGCACCGTTTTGACCTTGCCAATCTCAGACACGTCCACATCAAAGTGGGCAATATTCTTCGCCTTGGCGGCGAAAAGTTTGGGCATCCCGGCCACCCGGTCATCAAAACGCGCACCGATGCAGATCAGAAAATCGCAGTCGTCCACGGCGTAGTTGGCATAGGCCATGCCGTGCATTCCCAGCATGTGCAGAGATAGGTCGCTGGTGGTATCCACCGCACCGATGCCCATCAGGGTGGTGCAGGCGGGCAGCCTGAAGGCGGCCATCAGGCGGCGCACCGCCTCTGAAGCCTGTCCGTTGACCACCCCGCCGCCCACATACAGCAGGGGCCGCTGGGCGGCGCTGAGCATGGCGAAAAATCGATCACAATCTGCCTCACCCAGCCGATTGTTCATCACCGCCTGCAGCCGACTGCGATAGCCCGGCAGCGGCAGGGTGCCATGACCGACAAATTCCAGCGCAGCGTTTTGAATGTCTTTGGGCAAGTCCACCACCACCGGCCCGGGTCGACCGGTGCGGGCAAGCTCAAAGGCTGTGCGTATGGTGGCCTCCAGCCGCTGGGGGTCGGTGACCAGAAACACGTGCTTGGCCACGGCGCCCATCACCGCCGCTATGGGCGCTTCCTGAAAGGCGTCGGTGCCGATGGCCGCGGTGGGTACCTGGCCACAAATAACCACGATGGGGATGGAGTCTGCGGCACAGTCTCTGACCGGGGTCACCATGTTGGTGGCGCCAGGCCCCGAGGTCACCATTGCGACGCCAACTTTGCCACTGGCCCTGGAGTAACCCGCCGCCATAAACCCGGCACCCTGCTCGTTGGCCGGCACAATCAGCGGCATAGGCTGTTGTTTGTGAGCTTCGTTGTAGCGAAAGACCGCATCATAGGTGGGCAAAATAGCGCCACCGGAGTATCCGAAGATGGTCCCGACGCCCTCGTCAGCCATCACCTGGACAACCACCTCTGACCCCGACATGGCGACGCCAGACTTGGGATGTTCAAGGCTTTCGGTGGACTGTGTTGCAACGTTCATAGCGATCACTTACTTGACATGTGGCAGCGAGTTTCCGTTAATCGCCCATGCATTGCAATGCAATGGTGGACGGGGCCATTGCATTTGTGCAGGAGCTCAGCCAACATCGCCCCATGAGACACGTCATATCGGTATTAATGCAAAACGAAGTGGGCGCGCTGACTCGTTTCACCGGTCTGTTTTCCACCCGGGGTTACAACATCGAAACCCTCAACGTAGCCCCTACTCACGACGTGGGCGTTTCCCGGCTGACCATGGTGGTCAGCGGCTCTGATCATGCCATCGGTCAAATTACCAATCAGATCGGCAAGCTGGTTGATGTGGTGAATATTCACGACATGACTCTGGGTGAACACTACGAAAATGAGATGCTGATCTTAAAGCTGCGGCTGGCCGTGGACGGGGTGGCCCGGGCTCAGGCCCTGGCTGATCAGTACGGCGCCACGGTGCTTGACACCGACACCGACAGCTACACCATTCAGGTAATCGCCAGCCCGAAGGACATTCAGTTATTGATCGAACAAGCGGCGAATATCGGCGACATTGCCGCGGTAGCCCGCAGCGGCAGCGTGGCGGTATCCAAAGGCATCGTTTCGCTGTCTTCCTACGACGTGAACCGCCGACTCACCGGCTAAACCGGGTCAGCCCGGCGACTCACCGGCCCGCGCACCTGCTTACTCCATAGGGATGCAAGCAGGACGACTTTCTTCACTGCCGCTGGGCGGCCTGGGAGTGGTAAATTAGGGTTTTAGTGGTCACCCATTGCCATGACCTTCGCCAATCTGCCAGTGGAACTGGATACCCTGCCAAGAGCTCAGGATCTGGATCTAAAGCCACTGGACCCCCGCTACCCCAAAGAAGTTCTGGTCCAGCACCTGATCACCTGGGGCATTTTGACCCTGATCGCGCTGGTGCCCTATATCATCGTGGCCAAGCCACCGGGACTGCGCCGGGTACTCATTAACCTGCCGTTAGTGTTCTTGCTGCTGGGTATCGTCTTCAGCACCCTGGCCGTCGCCATGGCCAAAGCCAAGGTGATGGCGCTGCGGGATCACGACGTGGTTTTTCGCAGCGGCATCTGGTGGCGAAAAACCATCATGCTGCCCCGCAGCCGGGTCCAGCACATTGAGTTATCCAGCGGCCCGCTGCAGCGCAAATTTGGTCTGGCATCATTAAAGTTTTACACCGCCGGCGGCGCCGCCATTGATCTGCAGATTGATGGACTGAGCCAGCAGCAGGCCAGGGATTTGCGCGATCACGTCATGACAGCCCACCGGCAGTGAACCAGTCCTGGCGGCGCACATCGCCGGTGGCGGTGGTGTTTTACCTGATCCGGGCGCTGAAGTTTCTGGTCACCGACGGTTTGGCCATGCTGGCGCCGGCGGTGGCCTGGTTTGCCACAGTTAGCGGCGGCATGAAAATCTGGGCCTTTGCCTGGCTTGGCCTGATCGTGGTCGGCGGGGCGATTTGGGCGGTGATGACCTACCTACGCTTTCGCTACCGCATCACCGACAATCAGGTACTGGTCAGGCGCGGTGTGCTAACCCGGGAACAACTCAACATCGACTTCGACCGAATCCAGGACACCTCCATCGACGAGCCCTTTTATGTGCGACCCTTTGGCCTTGCGGTGCTGAAGCTTGACACCGCCGGCAGCGCCAAAAAGGAAATTGCTCTGGCCGGGATTAGGATTGAAATGGCCAATGAGATCCGCCAGACCCTGCTGGCATTCCAGCCTCACCAGACTGCCACCGTAGCCAGTACCGAAGGACTGGACACCGATATCGCCCCGGTGGGTGCAAAACCCCTGCTGGTGCGCAGTACCCGCCAAATCGTGCGCTATGGCATGACCTCCAACGGGCTGCTGTGGGTAGCCATCATGTTTGGTGTGATGGCCGGAGCCTTCGGCGATGAAAGCTGGAAGGCGGGGAGCAATTTCCTACTCAACCGTCTGCAAATCGGCAGTCTGTTTGACGGTGATGGGGTGTCCAAGGGGCTGGTGGTAGCTGGCCTGCTGCTAGGCATACCGCTGCTGCTGTCGTTGTTCTCGGTGATTGGCGCACTGTGGAAGTTCGCAAACTATGAACTGTTCAGTGAGGCCGGCAGCTTTCGCCGCAGTAGCGGCCTGGTCAGCCGGCAGCAGCAGACCTTAAAACGGACCAAGGTGCAGGCGGCGGTCTGGAAACAAAATGCCATGGCCCGGCTGCTCAAAATCACCAACCTGCAGATGCGCCTGGTGAGCGCAGGGCAGGAAGTAAACAGCAACGGTATGCCCAACGCCACACCCGCCTTTGTGGTGCCCGCCCTCAACGCTCAGGAACTGGTCCCCATGACCCGGGAATTTCTGCCCGATGCACCCCAGAAGCTGCCCGCCTTCAGCGGCATTCAGAGGCGCTACCACCTGAAACGCTGCCTGTGGATGTGGCTGCTGCCGGTAGCCGGGTTAACTATCAGCCTGGCCATAGCCACCGGCCTTTGGGCTCTGCTGGCGCTACCCGTGGGTCTGCTGCTGGCGATGGCCACCAGCTGGCAGCGCAGCGGAAAATTCGGCGTCTGCATTATTAACGGCACCGGCTACCTGCGCAGCGGTTTTATAGGCACTCAAACCACGGTATTCTCGCTGTTCAAAGTGCAGCGGGTGGACTTGAACAGCAGCGCCGGCCAGCGCCGCCGGGGCTTGGCAACGCTGCATGTTCATCTGGCCTCCCACAGCATTTCTATACCCCACCTGCCCCTGCAACAGGCTCAGCAGTTTGCTGACCTGGCCCTTTACCAGGCGGAATCCACTACGGCGCCGTGGTTTTAGTCGGGTAAACTCACCCCATGGATATCAACAATAAGATTGCCGTCGTCACCGGCGGCGGCCGTGGCATTGGTCGAGCCCTGTGTCGAGGTCTGGCCAGTGCCGGCGCCGCACACGTGGCAGTGGCGGACCTGGACCTGGCCAGCGCCAGGGCGGTGGCGGAAGAAATCGGCGGCAGCGCCCACGGCGTGAATGTGGCTGATGAAACGCAGCTGCAAAAGCTGATCGGTTCAGTGCGCGACAGCCAGGGGCCCATTGATCTGTTCATCAGCAACGCCGGCGTTGGTGAGCTGCCGCCGGACTCAAAAAATGCCGCCTCCCAGAGCAACGACGTGTGGGAGCGATGCTGGTCAGTGAACGTGATGGCCCACGTTTACGCCTGCCGGGCGCTAATTCCCCAGATGGTGGAGCGGGGTGATGGGTATCTGATCAATGTGGCATCCGCTGCCGGTCTGCTCAGTCAGATTGGCGACGCCGCCTACTCCAGTAGCAAACATGCTGCGGTGGGGCTGGCAGAGTCCCTGGCGATTTCCCATCGGGACGACGGGGTGAAGGTATCAGTGGTTTGTCCACAGTACGTAGCCACCGCCCTGATTGGCTTTGATGAGGCGACCCAGGTACTGGCAGAAGGCGGCGTTGCCGGTCATGACAAGGACAACATTCTCAGCGCAGAGCAGGCGGCGGCGGCCATCATTAAGGGTATCCAGGATGAAACCTTCCTGATACTCACCCATCCGGAAGTGATGGAGTATGTGCAGCACAAGGCAGGCAACTATGAGCGCTGGATCGGCGGAATGCGCAAACTCCGACGCCTGATCGGTCAGCGTTAATGCCGCTGGCGGCCCACTAGGTTCGCCGCTGTTATTGTACGCGCCAGCCCATGAGCATCAAAGCAGAAACCGGATTTTCGCTGAAAGACCAGCTATTTAACGGGCGCACCGTTACCGAGCTGGCCACGGCCATTGCTCGGGTCCACAAGCCATTCCCCGAGCAATCGTTCATCACAGCCGCGGCCAAAGCGTTTCCTCAGCTGGAACTGAAGCAGCGCATTGATTACCTGGTCGACCTGCTGAACGACTGTTTACCCAGATCCTATGAAACGGCGCTCAAGATCCTGCTCAGATCGCTGCCGCCCCCCCTGGACCCCACCTTAAGCGACGATGACTTCGGACACTTTATCTGGGCAGTGCCAGGGGAATTTGTGGCCCGCAATGGCTGCAACGAAAATCACCTGGAGCTGTCTTTGGATTTCCTCAGGCAGGCCACCCAGCGCTTTTCCTCCGAGCTGGCCATTCGCCCGTTTCTGGCCAAGTTTCCGCAACAGACCCTGCGCCTTGTGCACAACTTCGCCGTGGACCAGAACTACCACGTGCGCAGGCTGGCCTCTGAGGGGATCCGTCCCCTGCTGCCCTGGGCCATGCGGGTGGTGCTACCCCAGCGGCAGGTAATAGAGGTACTGAACAAGCTCTATCGGGACCCAACCCGCTATGTGACCCGGTCGGTAGCCAATACCCTAAACGACCTCAGCAAGAGTGATCCCAGCCACGTACTGAAGACCCTCAAACGCTGGCACAAAAGCCCCCACCCGGCGGCCAGCGAGATGGCCTGGCTGACCCGTCATGGGCTACGCACCTTAGTTAAAACCAACAACCTGGAGGCCCTTGAGCTGCTGGGTTACCCATCCCAGCCGGCCTACTCACTGGCGGACCTTTCCTGCAGCAGGGTTGTTAAGGTAGGCCAGGCTCTTACATGGCGATGTAGCCTGACATCGGCTGCCAGTCAGCGCCTGAAGATATTTTTGTGCGTGCACTTTCGACGCAAAGACGGCGGCCATAAAGCAAAGATGTTCAGCGTAAAAGAGCTAACCATGGCCGCGGGTGAAACGGTAAACATTGACAAGAACCTGATGTTTCGACCGATGACTACCCGTACCCTGTACGCCGGCGAACACTTCGTAGAGCTGGTGGTAAATGGCAGCACCGGGACCCGCAGATCCTTCAAACTGACAGCGTGACCCTGGCGCAAATTCCCAGCGCATGGAAAAACGCCCTTTTGGAATAATCCTCCCTGGACCACGGGATGTTGCGTCATTGTCATTGGCGTTAACGCACTCAACCGGGGAGAGAACGGCAACTGGCGCTTGCAACAATCTGAAAGTTCGAGCTACCGCCCAAGGCTGGACAGGGCCGTACAGGGCCGCCCACTGCTACCACCGGTACTGCCTCGTGATACCTTATCGCCGGGTGGATATTGGGCGCCAAAGAAGGCTAAAACGCCTGCTACCGTCATTTTAGTCGGTCTTAACACAGGGAAAACATTGTGCAGATTGTGCTGATTGTCATCGGGGCCGTAATCGGAAGCTGGATTTCTGAGCTTGGCCGCGAGGGCCTGGGGCTGGGCCTTGGCGCCATGGCCGGTTACCTGTTCGCTCGCCAGCGCAAGATGCAAAGCCAGATTGATCAGCAGGCAGCCCAGCTAAGCGCGGGCCAGAGCTTGGACCAGCGCGAAGACCAGGGTGCTGGACAGCCGCCACGGAGGTCTGCCGAGCGGCGCGCTCAAAGTTCACCTGAGCCATCGCCCACGTCCATGCCCTCCCGGGCCGCCACGCCAGCGCCGCCCTCTGGGGAGCAGCCAGGGCTGGAATTTCCCGATCTGTTAGAGGACAACCGGCTAGCTGCAGCGCCGGCCATGGCGGCCGCAGCCGCCAGCACAGGGACGTCCGGACCCAGGATCCAGGACGATACCGCTAAGAGCTGGGAAAAAGTTGAGCACCCCACCGGTTTTGACCCGTTGGACAATGCTCTGGCCAAAGGTCTGGTCCAAGCGCTGGGCGCTGCCAGGAACTGGCTGACCAGCGGTAACGTGCCGGTCAAAATTGGCGTCATCGTGTCGTTTTTTGGCGTCGCTTTTCTACTTAAATATGCCGTCGACCAGCAGATGGTCACGGTGCCCATTGAGGTGCGCTATCTGCTGGTGGCCGGGGCGGCCATGATCATGCTGGGGTTTGGCTGGCGGCTGAGAAAACGCCTAACGGTCTATGCCCTGAGCCTGCAGGGCGGTGGCATCGGCATCTTATTTCTGACCATCTTTGCTGCCTTCAAGTTACAGTCGATGATTCCTGCCCTGCTGGCTTTTGCTCTGCTGATTGGTCTGACCGTCGCCGCCGGCGTGCTGGCGGTGGCTCAAAATGCCCGGGGCCTGGCCGTGCTGGGCATTGTGGGCGGGTTCCTGGCGCCGGTGCTGATCTCTACGGGTTCAGGCAATCATGTTGCGCTATTTAGTTATTACCTGCTGCTCAACGCGGCAGTTCTGGGCATTGCCTGGTTCCGCTCCTGGCGCTTTCTCAACGTGTTGGGTTTTGTTTTCACCTTTGGCGTTGCTGCTGCCTGGGGGGCCAAGTATTACCAGCCAGCGCTGCTGGCCAGCACCCTGCCATTCCTGATTGCCTACTTTTTGTTTTACCAGGCCATTGCCATCATCTTCGCCCATCGACAGCCGCCCAAATTAAAAGGGCTGGTGGACGGCACCCTGGTATTCGGCACCCCTGTGGTGGCTTTTGCGCTGCAGTCTGAAATGGTCAAACACACAGAATATGGCCTGGCCATTTCGGCCATCAGCGCCGCGGTGTTTTTTGTGCTGGTGGCCTTTTTCCTAAGCAGAACTCGACAAAAATCCCTGGCGTTGCTGACCGAGTCCTATCTGGCCCTGGCCATCGCCTTTGCCACCATTGCGGTGCCCCTGGCTCTGGATGGCAGCTGGACCGCCGTGGCCTGGGCGCTGGAGGGCGCAGCCCTGGTTTGGGTTGGCGTGCGCCAGTCCGGCCTGCTGGCCCGACTCAGCGGAATCGCGCTGCTGCTGGGCAGCGGGGTGGCTTTTCTGGAACAGGGCTGGCGCGGTGGCCAGGGCATGGCGGTATTGAACGCGAATTTCCTCGGCGGCATGTTGATCGCCTTGGCGGCGCTGTTTTCCTCCTGTTATCTGGCCAGGGATCGCAAACCCCTGCCCCTGCAGTGGCTGGCTTCCGGCGCACTGCTGATCTGGGGACTAGCCTGGTGGGCCGGCACCAGCGCGGTGGAAATTTTTGAGCGGGCCAGTAGCGACCACTGGTTACATCTATCGGTGGGCGTGGCCGCGTTCAGCGCCTGGCTGTTGGCCGTCATCGCCAAACGCTTTCGCTGGAACGGGGCCCGCGTTGCCACCTTGGCTTATCTACCGCTGCTGATTCCGATCGTTTTTGTTAACCCCCTGAACAGCACGTTGTTTCTGCACGATTGGGGAATCGTATTTTGGCCCCTGGCCGGCGCAGCCCATCTGGCGGTGATGCGCTACTTCGAGCCGGGCCACCGGGTAGTCGTCAGCCTGTGGCACCTGGTGGGCTTGTTGCTGATTATTTTCGCCGCTGCCGGGGAGCTGGCTATTCGCCTGCAACGGGCAGGTTTCAATGAGGTCTGGCAGGTGTCTTCGGGCTGCGCCGCCGCCCTGGCCATTATGGCCCTTTGCCTGCTCCTCAAGCCTCGCATTGCGTGGCCCCTGCAGCGCCATTGGTCCAGCTACCTGGGTGCACTCATGCTGGCCCTGGCCGGGACGTGGCTGCTGATCGCCCTGACCGGCCTGGAAACCGGTGGCAGCCCGGCGCCGATTGCCTATCTGCCGGTCTTAAACCCCCTGGACCTGCTCACCATCGCCGCGCTGGTGATGGCGCTGAAACTGATCCAGCTTGCCCGGCTGACCACCGACTGGCTTGACCCGACCAACCTGCGCATTGCCCTGATCGGCTGGGGCGTGGCAGCGTTTTTCCTCAGTACTTTGGCCGTGCTGCGCGGCGTGCATCACCTGCTGGATGTACCCTGGACCCAGGCAACCCTGGGAAGCTCCATGTATGTGCAGTCAGCACTGTCCATCTATTGGGCAAGCCTGGGTTTTGCCGGCATGTGGTGGGGCGCAAGAAGTCTACGGCGAGGTGTCTGGCTGGCCGGCACCGGGTTGATGGCCCTGGTGGTGGCCAAACTGTTCCTGGTGGACCTGGGCAACACCGGCACCATACCCAGAATTGTGTCCTTTCTGGGGGTTGGCATACTGCTGTTGGTGGTGGGCTATCTGGCGCCAGCGCCACCGCGCAACACTGTTGATGCTGACCCCGGTTCTGATCCGGAACCCGATCCGGAACCCGATCCGGAACCCGATCCGGA
>CAYGPO010000003.1:67625-73280 GCA_964351665.1 uncultured Gammaproteobacteria bacterium
ACCCCGGTTCTGATCCGGAACCCGATCCGGAACCCGATCCGGAACCCGATCCGGAGACAGATCCGGTGCCCGAGCCTGAGTTAGAGTCCGAGCCACAGCCAGAGCCAAAACCTGGGGCCGAGAAACCCTCGGGCGCTGAACAACACAACGTCCCTGAGGCGGAGCCGCAACCCGGGCCGGACTCGCCAACCCAAATCCACCAACAACGCCCAACAGGAGCAGCCAAACCATGAACGTGTTCAGCAGGGCAGGCCGACGGATTATCCTGATCGCGATGGCCGCCACAGGGGTCTGCGCGGCGGCCGATCCAGACCCATCGGCAGCGCCAGCGATGGATCAATACGCCTGGGGTTTTCCCATCCAAACCGATGCCGAAGCCAGCTTCTATGCGGTCGAACTGCCCCTGGCCTTTTATCAGTCTGTGTCTGATCTCAAGCTGCGCGATGCCGGCGTCTACAACGGCGCGGGGCAACCAGTGCCCCGAGTGTTCAAGCCTACTCCCAAGCTGGACACCAAGGCGGAACTGTCCATTGCCCTGTCAGCCGTGCCCCTACAAGGCCAGTCCGCCCAGCAGCCCGAGGCCCTGCGACTGATGTTTGAACGGGAGGGAGAAAACACCCGAATTGAAATCAATGACCAGGCTCAGAGCAGCGCTGAACTTTCTCCCACCATCGCTTACATCATTGATCTTCGGCAAGTCGATCAAGTCCTCACAGGTATCCAGCTGTCCTGGGAGCGCCAGGAGTCCGGCTTTATTGGCCGGGTTTCCGTGGACGGCAGCAGCAACCTGGCCAGCTGGCGGACCCGAGGCAACGGCGCCGTGGCAGATCTGCAGCAGGCCGGCACCCAGGTGCTTCAAGATCGCATCAGCCTGCGGTCAGGAAGCGATGATTTTCTTAGGATTCGATGGACCGACCTGCCGCCCCAATGGCGGCTGACCAGTGTCAAAGGCCTTTACCCCAGCGGCGAAACAACCCTGGTTCGTCGGCAGGAGGACTTAGTCAGCACGGGTACAGACCCGCAGGACGGCGGCTACCTTTACGACCTGGGCGGCGCGCCCATGGTTGATCGTCTGCAGGTCCAGTTGGCCCAGCCCAACAGCATCATTTCCGCTAGCCTGTATTACTGGTCTGAGCCCCGCCAGGACTGGCAGCTGCTGAATTCAGGACCCCACTACTATCTGGGCAGGGACGACAATTCCATTCGAAGCTCGGCCGTCACCATCCCAAGAACTGCCGCCCGGCGCTTTAAGCTATTGGTTGACCAGGGCCAGCCCGGCAGCCCGCCGCAATTGACTGTAGGCTGGCGCCCGGACACCCTGCTGTTTCTAGCCCAGGGGCAGGCCCCTTTTACCCTGGCGGCTGGCCGCAGTGCCGACGCGGCCGAGCAGTACCCACAACAACGCCTTTACGGCGATTCGTCCATCGTCACCCTGGCCCAGGATCGTGCCGATGTGGCGAGCCTTGGCAGCCGCCGGGCCTTGGGCGGCAGCACCGATCTGCAGCCCGCAACACCCCTTAACTGGCGTCGGCTGCTGTTATGGCTGGGCCTGGCTGTGGGCGTATTGTTTGTGGGCCTGATGGCAGTGAAGGTGGTTAAAGAGATGAGAACCCACTAACTTCCATATTCGCCAATCACCTGCTTGCCCAGGGACATCATGTGCACCTCGTCCGGGCCGTCAGCCAGGCGGCAGGTTCGGGCATAGGTAAAGGCTTCGGCCATAAAAAAGTCTTCTGACAGGCCGCCGGCGCCGTGGATCTGCATGGCCCGGTCCAGCACCCGTTGAGCCATGCTGGGCACCACGATCTTGGCCGCAGCAATCAGACTCTTGGCCACCTTGTTGCCCGCCTTATCCATCAGGTCGGCGGTCTTCAGGGTTAGCAGCCTGGCCTGCTCAATCTCCGCATAGGACAGCGCCACAACTTCCCTAATGGACTGATGCTGGGCCAACTGCTTGCCGAAGGTTGAGCGCGTAACCGCGCGTTTGCAGGCCAGCTCCAGGGCCCGTTGGGCACAGCCAATCAGCCGCATACAGTGGTGAATACGGCCTGGCCCCAGCCGCCCCTGGGCAATCTCAAAGCCCCGGCCTGGACCCAGCAGTATATTTTCAGCGGGCACCGTGACATCCTCAAATAACACCTCGGCATGACCAATGGGCGCATCATCAAAACCCAGCGCGGTGCAGGGACGAACCATGGTCAATCCCGGCGCATCAGCGGGCACCAGGATCATCGACTGCTGCTGGTGACGGCTGGCGTTATCAGGGTCAGTTTTGCCCATCACAATTAACACCTTGCAGCCCTCACGCATGGCGCCGGTGATGTACCACTTCCTGCCGTTGATCACGAAGTCATCGCCGCGCCGCTCAATCAGACACTCGATGTTGGTGGCATCCGAGGAGGCCACCGCCGGCTCTGTCATGGCAAAGGCCGATCGAATCTCTCCGGCCAGCAGCGGCGTCAACCACTGCTGTCGCTGCTGGTCGCTGCCATACATCATCAGCACTTCCATGTTGCCCGTGTCCGGCGCGCTGCAGTTAAATACCTCCGATGACCACAGCACCCGGCCCATCACTTCGGCCAACGGCGCATAGTCCGCGTTGCTCAGCCCGATGCCGCCAAAGGACTGGTGGGAGGCCGGAATGAATAGATTCCAAAGCCCCTGCTCCCGGGCGTTGATTTTCAGCGCTTCTACCACCGGCGGATTGGCCCAGGGATTGGTCGCCTGGGCCACTTCTTCACGGTACTGCTGTTCCGCCGGATAGACATGTTCTGCCATGAACATTTCCAGTCGAGCCAGCAGGTCTTTGACGGCGTTTGAGTATTCAAAATTCATAGAAAAATCCTAGTGGGCTGTATCAGGCATGGGTAATCGACGACAGTCGGTCTGGTCGATCCAGATGTGGGACGTGATTAAAACTGGTCACGTAGGTCACGTCCTGATTAAAGTAAAGATGATTCAGCGCCGTATTTCTGCTCTGAACCTGCAGCCCTACCAGGGTGTCCACACCAAATCCCATCACCTGTTTCAAGATAATCGAGATCGGTCCCCCGGAGGTCACCACCAGAATTTTTCGGGCGGGCTGGTCGGTAATGATTGAGCTGAAAGAACCGCTAACCCGGGCGATGAAGTCGTCCAGCGCTTCCGGCATGTCATCGTCTAAACCGCCGGCAGCCCAGCTGTGCATGGCCAGTTTGAAGGTGGAAAAAATGCCCCGGACGTCGGTGGCCGCCGGCTTTGGATGGTCCGGGTTTCGGCGCAGGTAAGCGGCCAGCAGAGTCTGAAATTCAAACTCGTTCAGACCGCTGTCGGGTGCCAGGGGATCGGGCAACGACAGTGACCGGGAAATGCCATCAAGGGTTTGCTGATGGCGCACCTGACCGCCCACCACCACGTGGTCAAAGGAAATACCTCTTTCAGCAAAATACTCGCCCAGCCAAACCGATTGTTGGACCCCGAGGGGTGACAGGCAATCGTAATTGTCAGCGCCCAGGGATGCCTGGCCGTGGCGTACCAGATAGATTTCGCTCATAGCGCTCAGGTGAGGTTTTCACGGACCGCTATGGTAACAGCCATGGGCGGGACAGCCAGCAGCCGGGGCAGCGTTGTCAGACCAGACGGTTCATTTTTTGACCGGCAGCAAACGCCTCAACGGCGTCAATCAGCTGGTCGGCCAGAGCCTGCATGGAATCGGAACTGGCCCAGGCGCTGTGTGGGGTGACGACAACGTTATCCAGGTGGCACAGGCGCATGAGCGGGTCGTCAACAGGGGGCGGCTCCTGCTGGCAGACGTCAATTCCGGCGCCGCCAATTTGGCCACTGAGTAGGGCTTTTTCCAGGGCGTGCATATCAACCATCGCGCCCCTGGCGGTGTTAACCAGCAGCGCGCCAGGTTTCATCTGGGCCAGGGTCTGGGCATTAATCAGGTTCTCGCTCTGGGCCGTGAGTGGACAGTTAAGGCTGATCACATCAGCGCGCTGCAGCAGATCGGGCAACGAGGTGAGGGTCCGGTCGCTCATCTGCCGGCCGCTTAGGCTGTGAAACAGCACTCGCATATTCAGGCCCTGGGCCAGTGCCGCCAGCGCTGTGGCGATACTGCCGGTGCCGACGATGCCCAGGGTGCTGCCGGCAAGGTCTTTTATGGGCTGATCAAAAAAACAGAATTGCCCGCTGCGCTGCCAGTGCCCCAGCTGAATTCGTCGTTGATAGGCTGCCAGCCTGCGCCGCAGACTGAAGATCACCGCCAGTATGTGCTCCGGCACTGAGGTGGCGGCGTAGTGGCGAACGTTGCACACCGCTGCACCGTGGTCTGCACAGGCATCAAGATCCACATTGTCGGTGCCGGTGGCTGCCACCGCCACCAGCTTGAGCTTTGGCAGTTGCTCAATTACCTGGCCGGTTAGCTTCACTTTGTTAACCAGCACAATGTCGGCCTGGCAGGCGCGCTCTATAAGCTGACTGTGGTCGGTGGCTGAATACTCCGCCCACCGGTGTTCAAAGGACGGTTTTCGCAGGGTCACTTCCGGCCCCAGGGTGGCCCGATCCAGGAATACAATGCTGGGGGTTTCAGACATGGGGCCAATGTAACTGATCCTGCTCATCTTAGGGAGCGGGAAACATCGCCATGATTTTGCCACCTGCAAAGGTGCCTGGTTAGTTAAGCTGTTGGCAACCCATCACCAGTAATGCGCAATGATCACAACCCTGCTTTCAACCCTGGCATCGCTGACCCTGTCAGCCAGCATCGAACAGACCGATGTGGCTCAGGTGACCGCAAAAATCTTGGCCAGCCACAACACCCAGGGCAGCTTTGTGCTCTACGATGAGCAACGCCATCAAATGCTTCGATCCGACGCGGACCGCAGCCGACGCCCTATGAGCCCGGCCTCCACCTTCAAAATTCTGAACGGTCTGATTGCGCTGCAAACCGGGGTCGTAAAAGACCCCCAACAGGTGATGGTGTGGGACGGCGTGCAGCGCAGTGTCAAAAGCTGGAATGCCGATCAGACCCTGGAGTCTGGCATCCGTAATTCAGCAGTCTGGGCCTTTCAGTGGATCGCCCGCCAGGTGGGTGAGCAATCCATGCAGCACTATCTGGATATCAGCGGCTACGGCAACGGCCAGATTGGGCCGCAGATTGATCAGTTTTGGCTGGACGGCTCGCTGCGCATCAGCCCTGAGGATCAGGTGAAGTTCTTACGCCAGTTGTATTTTGGCTCCCTGCCCTTTGCGCCAGAGCACCTTTCCAGCCTGCGGGAGATCCTGGTTCAAGAGCGCAACCCGGTGTTTACGCTAAGCGGAAAAACCGGCTGGTCGGTCAGTCAGGAACCTCACATAGGCTGGTTTGTTGGTTATTTGGAAAAATCCCCGTCGGTGTGGTTTTTCGCTCTGAACGTGGACATTCACCCTGACGGCGGGGGTCGTGACCGGGTCGCTATCAGCCGGGAAATCCTGCTCGGCCTGGGGTTGATACCCGAGGGCTGATTGGTCAAGACTGAAATCCGCATCAGTTTGCCCAGTCTGGACTAACCTACCCATGTTGGCAGACTCCTAGCCCGCATTATTCATGAAGGTCGGATGACTGGTCTCAGCTGGCGAGTCCAGATTGGACGATCGGGTGAAAACCCATAGCCATAGCTATGGTTTGAGGCCGAT
>CAYGPO010000004.1:0-51798 GCA_964351665.1 uncultured Gammaproteobacteria bacterium
AAGACTGCCGGTGGCCCACTAGGTAAAAACCGAACCCTGTTGCGGGCTTTGCGGATGGGTTGCATCAGCGCCGATCAGCACAATGGCGGCCATGAACACTAAAGCCGCTACGTATAATGACGCGATCGTCCGCAAAATGGCGATCATGACCCTGGTCTGGGGAATCGTCGGGATGGCCGTTGGGGTGCTGATTGCCGCCCAGCTTTACTGGCCTGCGCTGAATTTTGACCTGCCCTGGCTAACCTACAGCCGGCTGCGCCCGCTGCACACCAACGCGGTGATTTTTGCCTTTGGCGGCACCGCGCTGATGGCCACCTCGTTTCATGTGGTCCAGCGCACCTGCCACACGCGGATTTTTTCCGACGGCCTGGCTAACTTTGTGTTCTGGGGTTGGCAGCTGGTGATTGTGCTGGCGGCCATCACATTGCCCCTGGGGATGACCCAGAGCAAAGAATACGCTGAGCTGATTTGGCCCATCGACATCTTGATTGCAGTGGTCTGGGTGGCCTACGCCATCGTGTTTTTTGGCACCATTGCCAAACGCCAGGTCAAACACATTTACGTGGCCAACTGGTTCTATGCCGCCTTCATTTTGACCGTGGCTGTGCTGCACATCGTGAACTCTCTCGCCATACCCACCAGCCTGACCCACTCCTACCCCATTTACTCCGGCGCCATCGATGCCATGGTGCAGTGGTGGTACGGACATAACGCCGTGGGGTTTTTCCTCACCGCCGGCTTCCTGGGCATGATGTATTACTACGTACCCAAGCAGGCCAACCGGCCAATCTATTCCTATCGGCTGTCTGTGGTTCACTTCTGGGCCCTGATCTCCATCTATATGTGGGCCGGTCCGCACCACCTGCACTACAGCTCGGTGCCGGACTGGGCTCAGTCCCTGGGGATGGTGTTTTCGCTGATCCTGCTGGCGCCCAGCTGGGGCGGCATGATCAACGGCATGATGACCCTGTCTGGTGCCTGGGACAAACTGCGCGATGACCCAATCTTAAAGTTCATGATTGTGTCCCTGTCGTTTTACGGCATGTCCACCTTCGAGGGGCCGATGATGTCGATCAAGACCGTCAACGCTCTGTCCCACTACACCGACTGGACCATCGGCCACGTGCACTCCGGCGCCCTGGGCTGGGTGGCCATGATGACGGTGGGTGCCTTGTACTGCCTGATACCCAGGGTCTTTGGCCGGGAAAAAATGTACAGCACCTCGCTGATCAACGTGCATTTCTGGACCACCACCATCGGCATCGTCCTGTACACCGTGGCGATGTGGATCGCCGGTATCTCCCAGGGCCTGATGTGGAGAGCGACCAACGAGGACGGCACCTTAACCTACACCTTTATCGAATCCCTGGTAGTTACCTACCCCTACTATCTGATGCGCCTGTTGGGCGGTCTGCTGGTGCTGTTCGGCATGTTCCTGATGGCCTGGAACGTGTGGAAAACCGTTCGCCAGACAAGTGCCGATGAAAGCCCCATTTTGACACCTGCCAGTGCTACCTGAGGTCAGCAACCCATGAAACATGAAGCCATTGAAAAAAACGTTGGTCTGATGGGTGTGCTGATCATTTTGGTGATCAGCGTTGCCGGACTGGTGGAGATTGTTCCCCTGGCCAGCCAGGCCCAGATCATTGAGCCTGCCGAAGGCATTGAGCCCCACTCCCCCATTGCCCTGGCCGGACGAGACATTTACGTCAGGGAAGGCTGCTACGTTTGCCACTCCCAGCAGATACGACCATTTCGCAGCGAAACCGAGCGCTACGGTCACTATTCACTGGCCGGAGAGTCGGTCTACAACCGCCCCTTCCAATGGGGATCCAAGCGCACCGGTCCAGACCTGGCCCGGGTCGGCGGCCGTTACAGCGATGAGTGGCAGCGGGTGCACCTGAATAACCCTCGGGACGTGGTGCCGGAATCCAACATGCCAGGCTATCCCTGGCTGAATAAGGCGATGGTAGACGGCGAGGAGATTGCAGGCCGAATGCGGGCACTGAAATTCCTCGGCCACCCCTATACCGAGGAAGCACTTAACAGCGCGCCAGCCCAACTTGATGGAGTCACTGAGATGGACGCATTGGTGGCCTATCTGCAGGGATTGGGCAGCAACATCGGGCGCGGCGCCCTGCGCCAGGTCAAGCCGCCCAGCGATGAGCTGGCGGCATCAGAAGCTGCGTCAGACTCGTCCACCAAAAGCGTGCAGGGAGGCGCAAAGTAATGACAGAATTTCTTGACCTGGGTTTACTGCGAGGAATCATTACCGCGGTCTTGCTGGTGGCCTTTTGTGCCATGGTCATTTGGACCTACAGCAGCCGGCGAAGTCCTGAATTCAGCAAGGCAGCTCAGATGGCCCTGGACGACTCAGACCTGGACCAGCCGCTGCCCCTGAAGGATGGGGAGATAGAAGGAAATGATCAATGAACATGGCTAGCAGCTGGCACTGGTTTGTGGCCATTGTCACGATCGTCAATATCTTCGCCTGCATCTGGCTGATTCTATGGTCTTCCCGCCAGGGTGACAGCAGCATTGCTGACACCGACACCCTGGACCATACCTGGGACGGCGATCTGTGTGAACGCAACAATCCCCTGCCCCGCTGGTGGTTGTTTCTGTTTGTGGGAACCATCATCTGGGGCATCGGTTACCTGATTTACTACCCAGGTCTGGGCGCCTATGCCGGCACCAGTGGCTGGACCCAACAGGGCCAGTATCTGGCCGAGCGCCAGCGCATCGACGCCGTCTACCAGCAAACGTTTTCCAGGCTGGCCCAAATGGACTACGCCCAGCTGAGGGTAAACCCCGAAGCCATGGATATCGCCGGTCGGCTGTACGGCGCCAACTGCGCCACCTGTCACGGCTCCGACGCCCGGGGCGCCGTGGGTTTTCCCAACCTGACCGATGGCGACTGGCTGTACGGTGATACGCCGACCCTGCTCACTCAGTCCATTGCCAAAGGTCGGCAAGGGATCATGCCCGGTTGGGCAGCAGCCCTGGGCGGCGATGAGGGGGTAAAGGAGGTCAGCGAATACGTGAAATCCCTGTCCTCCATGGACCACAACGCGGCTCTGGCGGAAAGCGGCAAGGCCCGCTACGGGATGATTTGCGTGGCCTGCCACGGCGCCGCAGGCCAAGGCATGACCGCCCTGGGCGCGCCTAATCTGGCAGACAGCGTGTGGTTGTACGGCAGTTCTGATGAAGCCCTCTACCACTCCATCGGGATTGGTCGCGGCGGCGTTATGCCGGCCCATGAGTCCCTGCTGAGCAGCGAAGAAATCAAGCTGCTGGTGGCCTATATCCTATCCCTTGGCGACCCCTCCCAGGGTTCGCCAGATGCGCCCTGAGCCGACCAGGTAAATCCCATGCAACAACACTGGAACTGGCGCCAACGAAGCATTGCCGTCATTGTGTGGCCGTCTTTTTTGATGGCCAGCATTGCCACCGGGGCATTTTTCGCCAAAATTGATCCTGGGCTGCTGCTCAGCGCCTTTGTGTTCCAGATTGAGCTGAGCGACCAGGCGGTCTATTCCCTGGGCTTTTTCTTTTTCTGGGTGATTTGCGCCGCGGCCTGCAGCCTCAGCACCTGGCTGATCCGCACCGAACGCCGCCGGGACAGCTTTCCCCAACTGCCGGATGATGAGCCATCATGAGCCTGCCACCGGTGACAAACCGCCCTCAGGCCGCTGACAAAATACCGGTAACCATCAGCGGCGGCTTGTACCAGAAAGAAGCCAAGATTTACCCCAAGGGTGTTCGCGGTCGATTCGACCGACTGCGCAAGCTCGCCATGGCGATCCTGCTGGGCCTGTTTTACGGCGTGGTGTGGCTGTCGTTCGACAACCGCCAGGCCGTGCTGTTTGATCTCCCTGCCAGGAAGTTCTACATCTGGGGCTTAACCCTGTGGCCCCAGGATTTCATCTACCTGGCAGTGCTGCTTCTGCTGTTGGCATTGACCCTGTTTTTCTTCACCGCCCTGGCGGGCCGCCTGTGGTGTGGCTATGCCTGCCCCCAGACGGTTTGGACCGAAGCCTTTTTACTCATCGAAAGCTGGGTTGAGGGTGACCGGAATCGGCGAATGAAACTGGACCAGGGCCCAAAAAACATCCAGTTCCTTGGCCGCAAGGCTCTTAAGCAGTTGCTTTGGATCAGCCTTTCCCTATGGACCGGTTTGACCTTTGTTGGCTATTTCATGCCGGTGCGGGAATTGATCCAGGGCATCGTTCAGCTGGACCTGCACCCCTGGGCCTGGTTCTGGTTTTTGTTTTATGCCCTGGCCACCTACGGCAACGCCGGATTTCTGCGTGAACAGGTGTGCAAATACATGTGCCCCTACGCGCGCTTTCAAAGCGCAATGTTCGACAACGACACCCTCATCATTGCCTACGACGAGCAGCGCGGTGAACCCAGGGGGGGACGCCGCCGAGGCGATGACCCCCTGGCCATGGGCCTGGGTGCCTGCATCGACTGCACCTTGTGTGTGCAGGTCTGCCCCACCGGCATCGATATTCGCCAGGGCCTCCAATATGAGTGCATTGCCTGCGCCGCCTGCATAGACGCCTGTGATGAGGTGATGGACAAAATGTCCTATCCCCGGGGCCTCATCCGCTATACCTCAGCCAACGCGGTTAAGGGCGGCAAAGCCCGGGTGTTGCGTCCGCGTATGATGGTGTACGCGGTTTTACTGCTGGTAATCAGCACCGGGCTTGCCACCTCCATAGGCACCCGAACCCCCCTGCGGATGGAGGTGATCCGTGATCGAAATGCCCTTTACCGGGAGCTGGCCGATGGTCAGATCGAAAACGTCTACACCCTGCGAGTGATCAACATGACGGAGCAGGACGCGCAGTATGAACTGGCTGTCAGCGGCGATGACGCTATCAGTTTCGACAGTCCAGCGCTGAAGGTCTCGGCCAATCAGGCGGCGGCTTTTCCGCTGCGTGTCCGCAGCAAAGCCGATGATCAATTCGGCAGCGTGGCTATCAATCTCACCCTCACCGATCTGGATGACCCGCAAATCCAGGTGCAGCGGCAGAGCAAATTTTTCTTACCGGCGAAATCCCCATGAACAGCACTCAAAAGCCCACCCCCTGGCACAAAGAACCCACGATGCAGCTGGTCGCCGGAGTCTTACTCAGCACCCTGGCCTCGGGTGTGGTGATGCTAAGCCTGGCCCTAAGCGGTGATGACCCGCTGGTGGTGAGCGATCAGCAATATCAGCAGATCCGCGATGAGTTTCGTCTCACAGAGCCGCGGCGTGCTGACGACAACTAACGCCACCGGGCTACTCGACGCGCCGCCGGCAAACCTGGTGCCGCAGCAGTGCTTTCACTGTGCCCTGGAGATTCCCGCGGGGCTCGCGCTAACCGTCAGCTACGCCGGCGTCGATCAGGCCGTGTGCTGCACGGGCTGCCAGGCGGTAGCGGAATTAATTATTCAGGGCGGGCAGGGTGACTACTACCAATATCGCGACGCCGTTGCGCCCCGCCCGCCCAGCACCGTGGGTCAGGGGAACTGGCAACCTTTTGAACTGGAGGTCAGTTCGGCCACCAACGGCCTCTGCCAGGCCACCCTGTGGATTGACGGGATTCATTGCGGCGCCTGCGGCTGGCTGATCGAACATCAGCTGTCCGCCATGCAGGGGGTCAGCAGCATTTCCGTTGACCAGCAGACCGGCATCGCCCAGCTGAGCTGGAATCCGGCAGCCCTTGAGCACAGCAAGATCGTGCAGCGTATCCACGATCTGGGTTATCACCCGCACCCGCTAAAAGACAGCGCGGTGGAGAACCATCAACAGCAGGAAAAAGCCCGGTTTCTCAAGCGTCTGGCGCTGGCAGGCCTGGGCATGATGCAAGTTTCCATGTTTGCCGTTGGCACCTATTTTGGGCCCGGCAACGGCATGGACCCGGCGGTGGAACGGCTGCTTTATCTGGTCTCTATGCTGGTGGCCGCGCCGGTAGTGTTTTACTCCGGCAGCGAGTTTTTCGCCGGCGCCTGGCGCTCCCTGAAAGCCGCTCAGCTGAGCATGGACGTGCCCGTATCCCTGGCCCTGTTGCTGGCTTTTGGCGCCAGCAGCTTCAACTTTTTTCGCGGCCAGGGTCCGATGTTTTTTGAGTCGGCCACCATGTTTGTTTTCCTCCTGCTCAGCGCCCGCTTCATTGCCATGGGGGTCAGGCACAGGGCACTGGACGCCCAGCTGGCTCTGCTGCCCATGCTGCCCGACACGGTGATCAAAATCAGCAACGGCGAGCCCGTTACCGTGCCGCGCAGCGCGATCTGCAGCGGCGACCTGATCCGGATCAGGCCCGGCGATCAGGTGGCCGCCGATGGGGTGGTCGAGGGGGGCAGCAGCAGCGTTAACGAAGCCCTGATGACCGGTGAATCTGAAGCCAAAACCGTCAACGTGGGTGACACCCTGCTGGCCGGCTCGGCCAACATCGATGGCAGTGTAGACCTGCGGGTAACTCACACCGGCAAGGACAGCTCACTGGCCGGCGCCGCGGCGCTGCTGGATCAGGCCCGGGCCGACCGACCTCAAACCATGGTGTTGGCCAATCGTCTGGCAGGGATGTTTGTGGGCGCCGTGCTGGTGATCGCCACCGGCGTATTTTTCTACTGGCTGCCGATGGGCTTTGAAGCGGCTTTCACGGCAACTCTGGCGGTGTTGGTGGTGACCTGCCCCTGTGCATTGTCCCTGGCTATACCTGCCGGCTTGTCCGCTGCCACCACCGCCCTGGCCAGAGAAGGTTTGCTGGTGGCGCGGCTGGAAGCGCTGGAGGTGCTGACCCGCGCCACCTGTATTGTGCTGGATAAGACCGGCACCCTGAGCCAGGGCCGGCCGACAATTTCCACCACCACGGTAAACCCCGCACATCCGAAAGGCGTCACTCAGGAGCGCTTGCTCACCCTGATGGCGGCCCTGGAAAAACACAGCAACCATCCGCTGGCGGCGGCCTTTGGGGAGATTGAATGCCCCCTCACCGCCACCGACGTGGTGCAGGTTCCTGGCCGCGGCATCCGCGGCTCAGTGGACGGCCGCCAGCTGCGCCTGGGCAACTCGGCCTTCACCGGCGACCTGTCCGGCCTGCAGTCGCCGCTGACTCTGGCCGACCGCCGTGGTGTACTGGGTTGGGCTGAGGTGATAGACCCCTGGCGCGAAGACGCCCATGACACCATCAAAGCCTTTAGCCGTCTGGGCCTGCGAACGGTTATTGCCAGCGGCGATGATCGAGCTCGGGTGCAGGCCGCCACCCATGAGCTGGGTATGGACCAGGGCCACGGTGAGCTGCTGGCGGCTGACAAGCTGGCCTTGCTCACTGGCCTTAAGCAACAAGGTTACGTGGTTATGGCGGTGGGCGATGGGGTTAACGACAGCGGCTTATTGGGCGGCGCCGATGTATCCATAGCCATGGCGGAGGGCGCAGACCTGGCCAAGGCCAGCGCCGACATCGTGCTGACCGGCACCAAGCTCAAATCCCTGCTAAGGCTGCGGGACGTGGCCCTGGACAGCCGACGGATCATCCGCCAAAACCTCGCCTGGGCGTTGACCTACAACCTGCTGGCCGTGCCCTTTGCCGCCAGCGGAATGATCGGCCCTGGGCTGTCGGCTCTGGGCATGTCGATCAGTTCACTGATGGTCATAGGCAATGCTGCCAGGCTGTCTCGGACCCGCTCTGATACAGCCACCAAACCTGTCTTACCAGCGCCTGAAGCACTGGCCGGCAAACTGGACGCGGCGCAGCTGGAGCCCCTATGAAAATTCTTTTTTTCCTGATTCCATTGAGTTTGATATTGCTGGGTTTGGCGCTATGGGGGTTTTTCTGGATGGTGCGCCATCAACAGTTCGATAACCTGGAAGATGAAGGCTGGCGAGTGCTCAGCGACGACCCGCCTAAGCAAGGGAAGGTGCATGAATGAGTCCCTGACCTTTAGCGCAGCCCTGCTGGCCGGACTGGCGGGCAGCACTCACTGCCTGGGTATGTGTGGCCCCCTGGCCGCCATCGCCGGCAGCGGGAAGCAGGGACCGTCCCTGTCCTCGGCCTTGCTCCACAATCTGGGCCGGCTGCTCAGCTATGGCCTGATGGGCGGTGTGCTGGGAAGCGTCGGGATAGCCGCCTCAAATCTGTTACCCGGCGCCGCCGCCGGCCCGGCCCTGCGGGGCTTGCTGGGAATGGTGATGGTGCTGCTGGGTTTGCAGCTGATTGCCCCGGCCTTTCGCTATAACCCACTGAATATCATCAGCCGCAAGCTGGCGCCCCCGGTCTGGCGACGACTGCAGCCCCTGGCCCTAAGGCTGGGCCAGCGTAAGGGCGCGGCTGCCCAGCTGGGCAAAGGGATGCTGTGGGGCTGGCTGCCCTGCGGTTTGGTCTACAGCCTGCTGGCGCTGGCCGCAGTGTCCGGCAGCGCCGGCGCCGGGGCCGGGGTGATGCTGTGCTTCGGTGTAGGCACCCTGCCGGCGATGCTGGGCGTTGGGCTGTTGGGCGGACAGCTGAAACGGCTTACGGGCAGGCGGCTCAGACCCCTGATGGGGGCTATGATGATCATCGGCGGGTTGATGGTTGCCCTGGTTCCGTTAAGCCACTTGAGCGGCGGCAAGGACCATTCCCAACATCACCATGCTTATAGTCTAGACAAGACACCAGGCAACAGGACACCAGGCATTAGCTGAAATAGTCCGCCTCATACAAGATGCGCACCAGGTTAGCCAGGTTGCGTACGCCCATTTTTTTCATCACGTTGGTGCGGTGAATCTCCACCGTACGCTGGGAGATATCCAGCTCCAGCGCCACAACCTTATTGGCCTTGCCGTCGGCGACCATGCTCATCACCTCAAGCTCTCGAGGGGTAAGCTCGCTGATACGCTGGTGGGTGTCTTTCAGGTCTTTGGCCTGGCGCAGGCCAGCTCGACACTCGGCCAGCGCCATCTGCACCCGATCCAGCAACTCCTGGTCTCTAAAAGGCTTGGGCAGAAAATCCAGCGCGCCGCGCTTTAAGGCCTCCACCGCCATGGGAATATCGCCATGACCGGAAATAAAAATGATGGCAAGTTCCGTGATCCCTCGTTCGACCAGCAGCTCCTGTAGCTCCAGACCGCTCATCCTGGGCATGCGAACATCCAGGATAAGCACCCCGGGCAGGTTCTGATACTGAGCAAGAAATTGATCTGCCGAAGCAAAGGCTTGACATCGAATACCCACCGAGTCCAGCAAAAAAGCAATCGCATCTCGAACCGCAGCGTCATCATCCACCAGGTAAACCTCGGGCTGGATTGCCTGGTTTGGTGCCCCTTTGCCGTTTGTCGAATCTATGGCGCTCATCATTCAGCCCTCCTCATTTTTGGCAACAAAAATAGGCAGCGCCAGCACAAAACGGCTGCCACCGGCAGGATTTTCCTCACACCACAAACGCCCTTCATGACTGCGGGCTATGGTGCGACAAATCGACAGGCCAACCCCCATACCGCTGGGTTTGCTGGTGTGAAAGGGCTGAAAAATCCGCTCCCGCTGGTCCGGCGCAACGCCGCTGCCGTGATCCACCACCGTGACGTGAATTTCCTCACCCACCTGCTCGCTATAAATCTGCAGCCCCCCGGCGATCTGGCTGGGCCTGACCATGGCTTCGATGCCATTGCGGATCAGATTGAGCAACACCTGCTGGATCTGCACCGAGTCGACCTTAACCTCGGGCAGATGGTCTGCCAGCTGCAGAGAAATCTCTGCGCCACTGTCTCGGGCCTCCAGCTCAGCCAGCCCCATCAGAGCCTCAATCACCTGATTGACTGACTGCACCGTCCTTGGCGTTTGTTCTCGCCGTGAAAGGGCGCGGATGCGCGCTACGACCTCACCGGCCCGTCGCGCCTGCTTAGCAATTTGCTCAAAGGCATAGTCCAGCTTGTCTGTCGGCGGCGATTCGCTGTTCAGCAGTCTGCGCCCGGCGTCAGCGTAGGTGGCCATGGCCGCCAGGGGCTGGTTAATTTCATGGGCAATGCCAGCGCTCATCTCCCCCAGGGTACTGCTGCGGTGTACCGTGGCCAGGGTCCGCTCCAGGTCGCTGATCACCCGACGATCTTCCGACAGCTGGCTGCGCATTCGGTTGCGGGGCCGCAGGTCCTGCATGATGGCCACAAACACGTGCTGACCAGAGCTAATCGCATCCCCCACCGACAGGTGCAGAGAAAAGGTTTCACCACTGCGTCGGCGGCCCACCACTTCCCGGCCAATTCCGATGATTCGCTTTTTTCCTGTTTCCAGGTAGCTATGCATATATTTATCATGGCTGTCCCGGTCGTGACTGGACATCAGCATCCGGACGTTCTGACCCACCGCCTGTTTTTCAGAGTAGCCAAACAGCCGCTGGGCGCCATGACTGAACAGCAGAATCTGGCCATCAACATCGCTGACGACAATCGCTTCCACTGAAGCGTCCAGCAATGCCTGCAGCAGATCTGTTGGATTCTCCAGCGACATTATCCCGTGAGTCATTCGTTCATCCACTACGTAATTGCCGAAGATAGGCCTCGGACAGTGCCTCTGGTTATCCAGGCCTGACATTGGTTAGAATTTTTCCAACGAAAATCCATGGTACCGCCAGTGCAGTCCATCGTTATCGACATTGCTGATCCCGTCAGCCCAGATCAGCCAGCCATTGACGCGGCGCTGGCCTGCAGAACCGAAGGAACCCCCGTCGCCCTGTTCCACAACGTTTACCATAAATCCATCATTGACCAGCAGGAAGGTGAGGATCAAGTGCTGGGCGAGGTTCGAGAGCTGCTGCTGGAGTCCCGCAAGCGGCAACTCCAGACCCTGGCCAAAGACCGTCTGGGTGATGATGTGTCAGTCAATATCGTCTGGGCCGAACAGGGCTGGCAGGAACTGATTCGCTACAGCGCCCGATCCGATGCCCAGTTAGTGGTCAGCCAAACCAACCATCGCAATCGCTGGCAACGTATGACCCTGAGCAATAACGACTGGGAGACCATCCGCCATTGCCCGATCCCTCTGCTGCTGGCGCGAGCCGGCGTTCAGCAGCGGTATCAGCAGGTGTTGGCAGCCATCGACCCCCTGCATCTGGACGACAAGCCGGCCTCCCTGGACCAGGACATTGTTGATCTGGCTAACACCATCGCCAGCCACCACCAGGCGCAGCTGCAGGTGGTCAACGTGGTGGTGCCGACCCAGATGGCGCCTATGGGCGGCATGCAGTCGGCCATGTTTGTCAGCGACGTGGCAGAAAAAGTGATTGACGCACATCGGGAGGCAGCGGAAAAATTGGTCAGCCGGTGCGGCCCTGGCGACGCCAGAGTCCACGTTAAGGTGGGCAGCCCAGAGGAGGAGATTGTCGGACTGGCCAATGCTTGTGAGGGAACCCTGGTGGTGATGGGCGGCATCTCTCGTTCCCGATTGCAGCGGCTACTGATCGGCAGCACCGCCGAGCGAGTGCTTGATCAACTCGTCGGCGATGTGATGATCATCAAGCCCCGGGGATTTGGCAGCAACCTGCCGGCGATCAATGCGCTGCTGCAAGCCGGCACTTAGACCGTTAACCCATCAGTTCCGTTCTGCCAGCCAGTGATCAATAGCCCGGGCCAGAGCCAGTGGGGCATGATCTGCCAGCCGTAAATACAGCGACGGCTCTACCAGTTCCAGTTCCATCAGAGCAAAACCGCTGCTGGAACGCACCATATCGACCCTCCCATACAGTGGCATCTGGGGCAGAAAATCCAGCACCTGCTGGGCCAAACGACACATCCCTGGCTCCGGCTCAAGAGCGCTTGGCAGCCCCCCATGCTCTTCCTGGACTCGAAAATCCCCCGCCGCCGGTCGTTTGTTGATGGTGTGACTGAGCTGCCCGGAAAAATAAAACAGGGAATACTCACCTTCGCTCACTACCTGGGCCAAAAAAGGCTGCAGCATACAGGGCCGGCCCGCATATAGCCCCAAGATTTCAGGGCTCAGCCCCGATGGACCCAGTCGGAAGGTGTCTTTGGCGCTGGCACCCAGCTGAGGCTTAAGCACCATCTCCTGACAGGCAAACTGCTCAAAGGCCCGGTCAAAGGCGCCCTGCTCCAGGACATCTATCCATTGGGTTTGAACCACGCTGAGGCCGGCGCTGGCCAGTTCCCGCAGATAGGTTTTGTTCAGATTCCAGCGCACCATAGGCAGCGGATTGGCCAGGGCTGTGCCGGCATCCTCAATTTCCTTCAGTACATCTACAAAGGCATCGGGCTCATCGGTGTAGTCCCAGGGCGTGCGGATAACGACCCCGGCAAAACGACGCCAGTCGGTAGGCTGGCGCCAGGAAACAAAGACCACCTGCCAGCCCAGCTGCTGAAGGGGCGCAACGGCCAGCTGGTCGTCGCTCACATGGCCGTGCAGGTCGTCGGTGGTAAGAAAGGCAATGGGTAAGGGGTTTTTGCTCATTTATTTTCACAATCAGTGCTTTACAAGGTTTTTGCGAATCATCAGTAAGTGAAGCAAAGGCGCCCGGATGTTCCTCCGCCGGCGCCGCTTTTTTAGCGCGCTGGCCACTGCTATACTCCGGCTCCCGCCTCGGCGGGACATTATGGCGACCTTCGTCGGTCCCTTCGCAACGAAACACTGTGGACCCCGTCAGGCCCGGAAGGGAGCAGCGGCAACAGTGAACTCGGGTGCCGGAGTGTGGCTGGCGAAGGGAGCCACCATTTCCTGGTCGCTCATTGCAGCCGGCATTACTTCACCACCCCGAAGGCTATCGCTCGCTGCAGGTCTTCCAACACGTCCAGGTCGTGACCCAGCTCCAGCGCCTGTATCTGCCAGCCAAGGCGGCTTGCCCGCTGTAGCGTCTGTGCCCATACCCGATCGCTGCCCCAATCAACGCCAGCAAACAGGCTCATATCTGGCAGCGCCGGTGCCACCAGATAGTAGCCACCGTCAGCGCTGGGACCCAATACCAGTTCAGCCCCCTGCTCCAGCAGTCGCTGAGCCCGGCGCAAGCGTTCAGGGCTAAGGTCGATACAGTCAGAACCCACCAGTAAAACCTGATCATAGCGCTGGTGTCCGCTAAGCAAAGCGTGATGCATTCGTTGACCCAAATCATCGCCGCACTGATGATAAATCGGCAGGGCCGGGCCATGGCCGGCGATGGCATGGTTAAGGGCCTGAACACCTTCCCCATGCATCCAGACCTCAACGGCAAAACCGCTGGCGCTGGCCTGGGTCAGGGTGAAATCCAGCAGCTGCAGATACACCTCCAGTGCCCGGCCGGGCCCCACATCCGCCATCAGACGGGTCTTTACCTGCCCGGCCAACGGCGCTCTGGCAAACACCTGAATCAGCGTGCTCACCCCCGGGGCGCCTGGTTCTGATAATAATTGGCCAGGCGCTGAGGACTGACGCCAACGGCATAGGCGGCGCGCAAACACCACATTTCCACCACCGTCTTTGCCACTCCGCGCTGCTCCCAGCGTCGGCTGGAGGTCACCAGCGGCACCCTGGCCAGGGCGGGACGGGCAATTTTTCGCAGTCGCCCGGTCAGGGCTACATCTTCCATCAGGGGCAGGGACGGCACACCGCCGGCCTCCATCAGGCGGCTGCGCTGGACAAAAATCCCCTGGTCGCCGGTGGCGATGCCGGTTAGCCTGCTGCGCAGGTTAATGCCTCGCTCCACCACCCGCAGAGCCAGCCCGGGGCCACTCAGGGTGATGGGGAAAAAGCCCCAGGCACGATTCCGGTGGCGTTTAAGCTCAGAAAAATGGACCTGTTTTACCCTGCTGTCAGCGTGCAAAAACCACAGCAGCGGAGCGCTTGAGGCCTCCACCCCGCGCTGCAGCTGCAGTGCGCGACCGGCGGATGTTGAAAGCACCTGGTCCGCCAACGGGTCTGCCAAGGTATGACTGTTATCGCTGCTGTCGCCGTCGACCACAATAAGTTCAGCGCCGTCGCGGCGCAGGTCTTGCAACCCGTGAAGGGTTCGCTCAATGATGGCCGCCTCGTTGCGCATCGGCACCACAATACTTAGCCAGGGTTTGTCTGGCATCAGGTCAAGGAGAGGGATTTGAAGGGTTGGATCAAAATAGGCATTGTTATTGTCATGTTGGCAGCAGTGGTCGCGTTCTTTGTATTTGACCTGGGTCAGTACCTATCTCTGTCATCGCTAAAGTCACGGCTGGCTGAATTCCGCCAGTACCAGGATCAACATCAGCTGCTGACAGCCGGCCTGTTTTTTTCTATTTATGTGCTGGTTACCGGTTTGTCCTTGCCCGGGGCTGTGCTGCTGACGCTGTTGGCCGGCGCGCTTTTTGGCCTCGGTATCGGCACCTTGCTCGTGTCGTTTGCCTCAACACTTGGCGCCACTGCGGCCTTCCTGGTGGCCCGCCTGGTGCTTGGCGACAGCATTCGAAAGCGCTTTCCCAAGGCCTTTGACACCTTTGACCGAGGGATGGAAAAAGAAGGCGCCTTTTACCTGTTTTCCCTTCGACTGATCCCGCTGTTTCCGTTCTTCGTGATCAACCTGGTGATGGGGCTAACTCGTATCCGCACCCTCACCTTCGCCGGGGTAAGCCAGCTGGGCATGCTGCCGGGCACGCTGGCGTTCGTCAATGCCGGCGAGCAGTTAGCCTCCCTTGAATCGGTGGGCGATATTGCCAGCCCTACCCTGATTGGCTCCTTTGTGGCGCTGGGCCTGATTCCGCTGATCGGCAAACGCACCGTTGATACCATTCGGCGCCGCAAGCTCTACCGAGGCTTTGAAAAGCCCGCCAACATCGAGCGTAACATTATCGCCATCGGCGGCGGGGCCGGCGGGCTGGTGACCGCCTTTATTGCGGCGGCGGTGAAAGCCAAGGTAGCCCTGGTCACCGACGCAAAAATGGGCGGTGACTGCCTCTACACCGGCTGTGTGCCGTCTAAATCCCTGCTCCGCAGCGCTCGCTTCATGCACGAAATCCGCCAGCATAAGGAGCTGGGATTTTCCCAAGCCAGCGCAATCGTAGACTTCCCGGCGGTGATGGGGCGGGTGCAAAAGATCATCCAGACCATCGAACCCCATGACTCGCCGGAGCGTTACGAGTCCCTGGGTGTTGAATGTGTCAGCGGTCACGCGAAAATCGTTTCGCCCTGGGAGGTGGAGGTGGGCGGCAAGCGCCTGAGCGCCGCCAATATCGTCATTGCCACCGGCGGCAAACCCTTTGTGCCGCCCATTGAAGGCATAGAACAATGTGAATACCTGACCTCAGACACCCTCTGGGAGCTGGATCAGCTGCCGGAAAAACTGGTGATTCTGGGCGGCGGCCCCATCGGTTGTGAAATGGCCCAGGCCTTCGTCCGCCTGGGCAGCAAGGTGCAACTGGTGGAACGGGGCAAGCGGCTTTTATCCCGGGAAGACCCGGACGCCGCGGGGGTGGTGCAAGACGCCCTGGCCGCCGATGGCGTGGGGCTTTGTCTGAAGCATTCAGCGATCCGGGTGGAGGGCGGCAACACCCTGGTCTGCGACGGTCCGAAGGGCACGGTGGAGCTACCCTTCGATCGCCTGCTGGTGGCGGTGGGTCGCAAGGCCAACACCCAGGACCTGGGTCTTGAAGCCCTGGGTATTGAAACCCAGCCCAATGGCACGGTGACCGTCAACGACCATCTACAGACTCGCTATCCCAACATCTACGCCTGCGGAGATGTGATTGGCCCCTATCAGTTCACCCACAGCGCCTCCCACGAGGCCTGGTATTGCGCCGTCAACGCCCTGTTCGGTCGGTTCCGGAAATTTCGCGTGGACTACAGCGTATTACCCTGGGTGACCTTCACTGAGCCGGAGTTAGCCCGGGTTGGGTTAAACGAGACCGAGGCCGTTGAAAAGGGCATCGACCACCAGGTCATTCGCTACTCTCTGGAAGGTTTGGATCGGGCCCTGGCGGATCAAACCGCCACCGGCTTTGTCAAAGTGATCACCGCCGGCAAGACCGATCGCATCCTTGGTGCAACGGTGGTGGGACACCACGGCGGCGAACTGCTGGCAGAATTCACCCTGGCCATGAAACACGGATTGGGATTGAAAAAAATCATGGGCACCGTGCATCCCTATCCCACCTTCAGCGAGGCAGCCAAATTTGCCGCCGGGCGCTGGCAGGACGCCAATAAACCCCAGTGGCTGATGCCCTGGCTGGCCAGGTTTCACCGTTGGAGTCGATCATGAAAGATTTTCCGAAAGTCCCCGTTTCGGCCCAGCTGCAGGAAAGCGGCAACGGTCACTTGAGCCGGCGCCGGAAGGCGGGCTCAGGACTGCTGCTGGCGGCCCTGCTGAGCGTGACCTGCTGCTGGGCCCAGGGCCCGGAGACAGGCCCTGAGGTGGGTTTGCAGGCCTACGCACAGCTGCTTAAGCAGGCGGTAAAAATGAACGATGCCGGCACCGCCAGTGAGGTGGATTATGCCTGGCTGGCAGATCATAGCGGCGAACTGAAGCAGGTTCTTACTGCCTTCAGCGCGGTCCGCGGCAGGGATTTTGAGAGCTGGTCAGCGGATGCCAGGCTGGCGTTTCTGATCAATGCCTATAACGCCTTCACCCTGGATTTGATCCTCACTGAGTATCCCAACCTCAACTCCATCAAAGAGCTTGGCTCGGTTTTTCGTTCGCCGTGGAAAAAGCGCTTTTTCATGCTGCTGCAGAAAAGGCGCAGCTTGGATGAGGTGGAGCATCAGATGATTCGCGGCGGGTTCGACGAGCCCCGGATTCACGCCGCCGTGAACTGCGCCTCCTGCGGCTGCCCGGCCCTGCTCGACCAGCCGTTCCAGGAGCAGCAGTTGGACCAGCAGTTAAATGCTGCCATGAGCGGTTTTCTGTCGGACCGGGGTCGCAACCACTTTGACCTGCAAACCGGCAGTCTCTGGCTATCGCCGATCTTTGACTGGTACAGCGAGGATTTTGAAAGCGCAGCCGGAGGACTGGATGAATACCTGAAGCCCTGGGTAAAGCAGCTAGGCTGGCCGGCGGACGCCACACCAAAAAAAATTCGTTTTACTGAATACGACTGGCAGCTCAACGATCTGGGGCGCTGTCACGGCTGAACAGGCGCGGCTTACCGCGCTCGCGTTAAGGGATCGCCTGGCGGGCTTTCAATTCGGCCTGTTGCAACCGCGTCCAGTGAGCGCTGATCAGGCCATGGGAATCCGCCGGACTGACTTTCAACGCCGACCGCAGCAGGCGCTTAAGGGTTGCCTGCTGCCAGTCACCCGCCGCCACCACCGCGCCCCGATCAAAGTCGATGACGGTAACCGCCGACTCTCCCAGCAGGATGTTGTGACAGTTAAGGTCTGCATGGCGAACGCCCTTAGCCTGAAATCGCCCCACCGCCTGCCCCACCTGGCCCAGGCGTTGCGCAAGCTCCGATTCGCTGACCGGGCCGGCTGCCAGGAACTGGGCCAGGGTTTGCTGATGGGGCACATAGGCAGTGATCAGATCTGCCCGATACCAGACACCATATCGGCGATAGCGGGCGGCCAGGGGGGCACAGCTGGGCAGGCCCCAGTGGGCCAGCTGGCGCAGCAGCGAAAATTCGCTGACCGCCCGGACCCTCTGATGGCCGGTGTAAAGGTAACGATCGCGATTAAATCGTCCCACCAGCCCCCCGCGCTGATAATGGCGCACCGCCCACTTGGGTTGATCCGGGCCCACCATGGCCACCGATCCCCGACCATGCGCGCTGCCCAGTAATTGCCCCCGGGCGGACCAGAAAGCCGGTTCGAACCACTCAGAGGTGACGACGCTGTCGCTGAACGCCGGGTTGGTTAAAATAACCTCCGAGCCTAGCCGAGATACGATTGCCTGTTTCACCCACCCATTATGCGTAAGCCCAAGGCCATGCACCAATCATGAAGCGAATCTGTCTACTACGGATGTCTGCACTGGGTGACGTCACCCATGCGCTGGCAGTGGTGCGGGCGATCCAGACTGCCCGACCCGAGATTGAGATCACCTGGATCATCGGCAAACTTGAACACCGACTGATGCAGGGGCTTGAGGGTGTGCGCCTGGTGGTGTTTGACAAATCCGCTGGCCTTAGCGCTTATCGCCAGCTGCGCCGGGATCTGCGGGGCGATCGATTCGACGTGCTGTTGCACCAGCAGGTTGCGCTGCGGGCAAATCTGGCGGCGGCGCTGATTTCGGCGCCCCTTAAGGTGGGCTACGACCGACAGCGGGCCAAAGACGGCCACGGCTGGTTTATCAATCAAACCATAGCCGCCCAGTCTGGCCAGCACGTCCTCGATGCCCTACTGTCGTTTCTTCCGCCCATTGGCATAGCGATACCTGATCGGCCCCGTTGGGATTTACCCATCGCTGATTCTGACCTTAATTTCGCCGAGCAGCATATTGCGCCAGCAAAGCCCCTGCTTACCCTCTGTCCTGTGTCGTCTCATCCGCGGCGAAACTGGCGTCCCGAGCGCTACGCCGCAGTGGCAGACCACGCCATCAGACAGCACAACATGCAGGTGATTATCGCCGGCGGACCCAGCGATTTTGAAGGTCAGTTTAACGCCAGCATCGAAGCAGCAATGACCGAACAGGCGCTAAACCTCACCGGCCGCGATACCCTCAAAGAACTGGCTGGCCTGCTGGGCCAAAGCGATCTGGTATTGGCTCCAGACACCGGCCCCATGCATATCGCCAACGCCATGGGGACGCCGGTACTCGGCCTCCACGCCGCCAGCAATGCGCGCCGCAGCGGCGCCTATGATTCACTGAAGTGGGCGGCTGACGCCTACGATGAAGCGGCCAGAAAATACCTGGGCGCCAGCGCCGCAGAGCTGCCCTTCGGCCAGAAAATTGAACGCGAAGGGGTAATGGATCTACTGGAGGTTGGTAAGGTTACGGCCATCTTGGACCGCTTCATGCAGCAGCTTTGAGCGGGCTTCAATACTGCTCGTAAGACTTTTCTTCTACCAGCTCTGAGCCCAAGGCCAAATTGATTTCTTTTTTGATTGCAGCGCGTTGATCGTTGGTCACATAAACCGCGCGTGCCAGTTCCACAAAGCGAACATCAAAGGTATTGGCGGCTTCTTTCAGGCGAATTTTGTCTTCGATGTCCCACAGGCTGGTGTTAACCGCCTTCAGCCGCTTCCTGGCCTCCGCCACCTTATCGGCCTCGGCCACATGGGTATCCCAGACCTTGGTTAGCAGAGCCAACTCATGTTGAACGTTTTGCAGTTTTTCAGCTTGGGTAATGCGCTCAGATTTGATTTCTAAAATGGTGATTTTGTCCAGCAGTTCACCATAGGATAACGGGACTGAAACCGTGCTCATGGACTTTCCTTTTCCGTGTCAATAATGCCGAGTCGTCGGCAATGTCCCTGGGCCAGCTGATTGCCGGCGGTAAGTTCGCAGGCAGACCCCCCAAAGCCGTAGTCTCGCGCCAGTTCAATGGCCAGCGCCGGCTCCCGGTTTGCAGTGCTCACCAGCAAGGATGACAGTTCCATCTGCAAATCCGGAGACAGATAATGCCAGTGTAGCCGCGCGAGGGGAAATATTGCGGCAAAAACCCTGGATTCATTGGGACCTAATGCCATTGCCTGTTGCAATGCCTCCGCGAACTGCGGGGCAACAGGGTCGTTGGCAGCCCACCAGCGGGCCGCACCCAGGGCCGGATGGTAGTCGTAAGGACGAGCCCTTGTCACGGCAGCGAAATGATCCAGCGCAGCGGGATCGGAGGGATCTTTGGCCATGGTCCAGCGACCTTTTAACCAGCGTGCCTGGGCGTCGGGCAACACCAGAGCCCCGTCGATAAAGCCCTCCACCCGCGTTGCCATAGGCTCCGAGGGTGCTGCCACCCAGCGATCAAACGCCAGGCCGGCAAGCAAATAATGCCCCTGCTGCCAGGCCAACAAAATGCTGATCAATCCAAGTGCAGCCATTCCAGCGCCGCAGGCCAGCCTTAAGATCACGATTCAGCGCTGGGCTTGTTGCCGTAGGCAGAGTAGTAGTCTATGCCGTAGGCGCCGTATTTGCCGTAGTAGCGCTGACTGCGCAGATCCACGGAATTGAGCACCGCGCCGATCAGGTGAGCGTTCACCCGACGCAGTCGTTTGACCCCGGCCTGCACCGCCTGAGACGGCGTGGAGTCGCTGCGCACCACATACACCACCGAGGTGGCAAGCTTGGACAGCACCATGGCATCACTGACCGCCAGGGACGGCGCACAGTCAACAATGATGTAATCAAAACTCTCAGACAGCTTGTCCAGGGCTAAGGCAAAGCGCTGGGAGGACAGCATTTCCAGCGGGTTGGGGGGCGGATTGCCCGCCGGCATCACAAACAGCTGCTGATTGCCTTCGGTCTCCATCTGCTGGATGCAGACCGATAGCTCTGACTCCTCAGCAATAAAGTGAGACAGGCCCATGCTTGCGCCCTCACGCTGGGTGGCGGTGGCCACCATGGGCCTGCGCATGTCAGCATCAATCAGCAGTACGGTTTTCATCTCAGCAAGGGCCCTGGCCAGATTCACCGAGACCGTGGTTTTGCCTTCCCCTGGCACCGATGAGGTGACCAGCAAAATGCGCTGATCGGCGTCCAGATCTGACAACAACACGCCGGTGCGGATGGTCCGTATGGCCTCCGAGAACAGGCTTTGACGATCGTCAGAAAACGTACTGAAGGGGCTCAAATCTTTGACCCCTGTAGTCTTGAGGCGGGGCAATACGCCCAGCACCGGCAGGCCGGATTTCTGTTCCAGGTCTTCAGCGGTTTTAAAGGTGTTATCCAGATGTTCAAGCAAAAAGGCCAGCCCCACCGCGCCCAGCAAAGCCATCAGAAAGGCAATGGAAATGCTGCGCTTTTTGTTCGGCCATACCGGCGCCCCGCCAGGCCTTGCCCGCTCCACAACCCGGGCATTGGCCGACTCTATGTCGCCTGCCGCTGAGGTGGATTTGTACTGGGTTAGAAACTGTTCGTAGATCTCACGATTCTTGTCCGCCTCTCGCTGCAGCGCCTGCAGACGGAACTCCTGCCGGTCAATATCCCGCAGCTGCGACTTAACCTGATCAAGCTCAGACTCCGCGGCCCGCTCGGCGGCCTGGGCGCTTTGATAGCGGCGGACAGACTCTTTGCGCGCAATCTGCGACTGGCGGTCCAGCACCGAACGCGCTGAGCTGAGTTCCGACTGGGCTTCAATCATTCGGGGATGCTTAGGACCGTAGCGCTGGCCCAGTTCATCAACGGTTCTCTGGGCAGCCAGAAACGTATTGTTGGCTGTGGCGACCTGGGGGCTGGTCAACAGTGCCCGGTCTTCCCCCAGGCCTAACTCTATCTGATCCAGGGAAATCTGGGCGTCCAGCCGCTGCTGGCGGGCGACACTGAGTTTTTCGGTAGCGAGGGTCAGTTCCTGATTGGCAACGCTGTCAGCGCCCTGGGAACTGAGCAACCGTTGGCTGTCGAGAAAGTTCTGTACCTCCTGCTCTGAGGTTTCCCAGGCGTCCTTCAGTTCCACCAGACGACTGGTCAGATAGTCCGTTGCAGCGCGCCCCATTTCCACCCGTCCATCAAGGTTGTCGGCGATGTAGGCTTCCACCACCGCGTTGGCGATATCCGCCGCCTGCCGGGGATTGGTGCTTTGAAAACTCACGTCCACCAGCTGACTGTTGCGCCGAGGAGCGACCTGGATGCCGCCCACGATCCAGCTGACCAAACCATCGACTCGCTGGTCCCGGGTTGGCGGCGCTGATTCTGGACTGCGAAAGGCTTCGGGCAGAAACTGTCGCCAGGAAAATCCCTGGTCGTTGGCTGAGGTATCCTGGGCCGCCGGTTGGTCCAACTCCAGAGCGTTGACCACCCGTTCGCCGATGGCTCGTCGTTTGATCAATCCATACTGGGTTTGGTAGTACAGCCAGTGATCGGAGTAGCCCGCGTAGGCATCTTGAATCGGCGAGAACTGCACTGGACTTCGCTCGATCAAAAGGGTGGCCGTGGATCGATAGATGGGCACCTGACGCTGGGTGAACATCGCTGCCAGGGCGGTGGCCAGCAGGGTAAGAATGATAATCGCCCACTTGTGTCTATTGACCACCCGCAGAGCCTGGCGAGGGTCAAAGCGTCGCTCAGTTTCCGGGTTGTCCACCACCTGAGTGTGCAGATTCAACGGCTGCATAATGGGTTCCTGTCAGCGCGGCAAACCGCGTCAAAAAAAGCTCTCTTCAACGGTCAGGATATCACCCGGCCCCAAGGGATCATCCAGGGAGACCCGGCTGCGCTGAGATTCCCCGGCGCCGTCGCGGACCAGAAAAATCTTTTTCAGCGAGGCCCGGTCGGTAGCGCCGCCCGCCAGGGACAGGGCTTTGCGCACGGTCATGCCCGGCTCGAAGCTGAAATCTCCGGGCTCACGCACCGCACCACCAACGTAGAAGGATCGATACTCAACGATCCCCACCGAGACTTTTGGGTCGATCAGATAGTCGCCCTTTAGCCCATCATGGATCTGCTGGCGAACCTGCTCAGTGGTCAGTCCGTCCACCTCAAGATTGCCCAAAAACGGAAACGAGATCCGGCCCGCCTCATCCACTCTGATCTGGGGCGATAGATCCTCTTCCCCGTACACCGAAATTTTCACCAGGTCGCCGGGGGCCAGCTGATAGTCTGCCCACACCTGGCCGTGCCAGGCGATGAAAAACACCGCCAGCAGTGACAACTTCTGCCATGCTCTGGATACGGTCATCTGCTCCTCCTGCCGCCCGAACACTAATAGATCGACAACTATGCTCAGACGCTTAAGTTTTCAACTACTCCTAGCCCGATTCGACCAGCCCCCGTGCTCTGGGTTGCCTGCCAGCTGCAATTGTTTACAAACTCAGCTGCATCGACAGCACCAGCTCGTTACGCGAGTAGGTAAAGCGGCTCAGGGTAGAATCCCGCTCCACCCGTCTTAAGCCCGCGCCCAACAGCATCCAGCGCCGGAACTGATAATCGGCGCTGACGCCGATCCGAAGAATATCGTCATCCCGCCCCAGGGGCCTGAATTGTTCGTCCAGCACGGCAATATCCAGTGCGGTGACAAACCGTGGGCGCCAGTTGTGACGCCAGGCCAGACGGGTCTCTGAGCGCAGCAGGAAATTTGCGCCGCCGAAGGCCTCATCGGTTGAACGGCGGCTGAGCAGACTCAATTCTGCCCGTTCTTTCGGTCTCCACGAGCCCGCCACTTCCCAGAAAGAACCGCTGAAGCCCTCGAGCTCGGAGTCATCGAAATCCCGCTTGAGTCGCCCTACCAGCACCCGCGCATCACTTTTTGCGCCGCCATCAAAGGTCAGTCCCAGGGCCGCTGAGCGCTCGCGGCTGTCAAGGTTGGCGAACTGGTAATCTGTGTTGGTGCGGGTCACCTGGGCCAGGGCTGAGGTCCTGCTGGCGAAACGCCAGCCGTACTCCGCGCCCAGCCGACGCAAATTGAAGTTACCGATGGTGGTGAAATCGCGATTGTTCCGGTACGCCTTATCCCGGGCGTCGGCAAAAACTGCCAGCCGCCCCCGGGCACCCTCGGCACCATAGGTGTAGCGACCACTCAGGGAGTCCATGTTGTACTGGTCCACGTCCCGATCCAGAATCTGCTGAAAGTTCTCTCGCAGACCTTCGCCGCGTCGGTCGTGGCCCCGGTTTCGGGCGGCTCGCAGCAGCAGGTCCGATCGAACCCCCGGCCGGTAGCGCCATTGGCCAGACAGCTCGTGGTCACGATAATCGTCGCGATCAGAGCCGGTGAACTCTCCCTGGTCCAGGCTGGCCTGGAAACGAATCTCGCTGCGACGGGTTGCAGTCTGCAGGCGCAGGCCAGGCTGCACCCGCACATACTCGGAAGCCAGCGGCTGATTAGGACTCAAAGCAATGTTGTCATCATAGCCCACTGACAGACCCAGGGTCGGGTAAAGATCCCAGCGCCCCAGGGGAATTTCCGCCTCCTGTCCTGATACCGCTGACGCCAGCAGCAGCGCCAGCACAGCTGTAACGTAGATACCTTTATTCAAACCGTTAAGTGTCCCGCAGCCCAGAGTGTTTCTGTCCAGGCAGAGAGTTTAAGTCAAAACGGAGAAAATCGCAGTAGATGATTAAATTTAAACACTTTTTCCCGATCTGGCCGGGGCCCGCAGGGCACAGCTGCCCAGAGCAACCACGATGGTTAAATAGCCGGCACAGGCAGGAATGCGGAGATTGAAGTCCACCAGAGCCTGCAGGGAGCCTGCCGCCAGGGCCATTACCACCCCAAAACCCAGGCCCTGCATCAGCGGGTGACGACGGCGAGCCATGGCCTTAAGCGCTGCCCACATGCCGCCAGCGGCCCAGGCCGTTATTAGCAGCAAACCCAGCAGTCCATATTCCAGCAGAAATTCCAGTACGTCATTGTGAGCGTGATCAAAGGTCTTGCGCAGGTTCACCGGGCGATAGGCGGGGAAAATTTGTTCAAAGGTGCCGCCGCCAGAACCCAGCCAGAAAAAGTCCTTGGCCGCGCTGAAGGTCTCAGCAGAGATATTCAGCCGGTCGGCATCAGCGCTGACTCTGGCCACCTGGTCGTACTGTCCCGTGCCCTGCAGTCGTTGCACAACCTGCTCAAAACCAAACCAGGAGCCCACCAGCAGCAGGTCAACAACCACCAGAGTGCTGAGCAGCACCAGCACCTTCCGGGGCATGGGACGAATCATCACCAGCGCCAGCAGTGAGGTACCGCAAAGGCTTAGGAAGAACGCGCCATTGCCCATCCGTGAATGGCTGAGCACCAGCCCGATCACCATCAATACCAGCATCAGACGCAGCCGCATGGCCGGACCCATCACCCAGCGCAGCAACTCTCGCAGCCTCAGCTTGAAGGTCTCAGCCATCGCCGATCGGCCGCTTTGGCCCACCAATAAACCCACCCCCAGGGCAATACAGGTGAGTAAAAATCCGGCGTAGTGATTGCGGTTCACAAAGGTGCCGGTGGCGTAGCCGATGCCATAGATCTTAGGCTCCAGCAGCAGCCATTCCCGGCCGCTCAGGGTCATCAGTGATCCAAACAGGGCCTGACCCAGGCCCGCCAGCACCATGGTCATACAGAGCCAGCGCAGACGCCTCGGGTTATGACACAGCAGCACGGTCAATAAAAACAGGCCGGCGTAAAATACCGATTGCACGGTGCTCAAGGCGGACTGGAAAATGTCTCGGGATATCGCACCCAGCCCCGGCCAGGGAATCAGCTGCAGCAGGTTAAGCGCCAGCCAGGCCGCCAGCAGCAGCAGCGGCCCTCGATAACGGCTCCAGGTGGCTTTCCAGCGGGACGCGGGTAAGCCCAGTGCGGCGACGGATAAGATGGCACAAACCAGGGCTGACTCAAGCAGCCAGACCACATTGCGATTGCTGCCCCAAAGCGCAGGCAGCAAAAACACCAGGCCCAGGAAAGTGCCAAACAGCAACGATTCCAGCCTGAGGGTTCTCAAACGGCGGGTACTTCGCTCACTTCACGGCCCAGCCAGCGTCGCTGTCGCCAGGCCCGAACCAGGGTCTGGTGGTAAATGACAGCCAGGATGACAAAGCCGTAGAAACGCCAGCTTTGGGGCAGCTCCATCCATTGGCTGATCAGCCCCGCAGCGGCGCACATCGCCGCCAGCAGCCACAGCATGACCACACTGCGAACGCGACTGAAGCTGGCGCGCAGAAACAGATGGTGCAGATGGTCCTGGCCGGCAGAAAAAGGTGACTGCCCGCGTCGGGGCCGCTCAACCATGACAAACACCGTGTCCATCAGGGGCACCGCCAGCAGCCATAAGGCGGTCACAGGGTCAATCACCCTTTCAGGGCCTTGAGATAGATCGATGAGCAGCCAGGCCAGCAAAAAGCCCAGCCAAAGGGTCCCCGCATCACCTAGAAATACCCGCGCAGATCGTCCTGGCCGGAAGTTTGAAAACAGGAAAATGATCATTGCCGCCAGCACCGACCCCAGAATGGGCAGCACCCGATAATGATCCGCTGCCAAGGCGGCAGCCGCCAGGGCGGCCAGGGCAACGCAGATCAGACCCGCCGCTAAACCATCCACGCCATCACTCATGTTGATCGCATTAATAACCCCGACGGTGCAAAACACCGTGATGGGCAGGCCCAGTGCGCCCAGCAACAACACGCGGGAATCCAGCAGTTGACCAAAGGAGGCGATTTCCACCCCACCGCCCAGCACCATACCAAGGGCAGCGAGAATCTGAGCGGCGAAACGCGAGCGAGCGGACAGCTCACGAAAATCGTCCAGCAGCCCAACCAGCAACAAGGCCGCGCCGGCCCCAAACAGGATGCGGAATTCAGCCAGCGCCACCGGTGTTGCCAGCAGACCGAAAACGCAGCCGCCGAAGATCGCCAGCCCGCCTACCAGTGGGGTTGCGTGGCCGTGGATCTTACGGGATTTGGGGTGATCAACTAAGCCAATTTTGGCGGCGATGGGCGCAAAGGCTTTGAGCAATAGCAGGCAGCTGATCGCTGACACCAATGGGGCGAGAAATTCCGGCCTCACGTTGTTGCCTGCTGCTGGTTGGAATAAAGCGCTAGTTCGTTCAACAACTGTTCCCATTGATCGCAGCTGTGATTGACGGAAAACTGGCGCTGCGCCAGAGCCCTGGCGTTTTCCCCCATGGCCTTGGCCCGGCCTGGATCCCCCGCCAGTTCAACGATGCTGTGTTTCAGGTCACTGGCGTCGCTAACCACCTGACCGCATTGATATTGGCTCAGATAGTGTCCCACATCACTGTCCACATTCCCAAGGTACAGCGCCGGCCGGCCCACCGCGGCTATGGGATAGAACTTGCTGGGTACGATCAGCCCCTCCAGCTGGGGGTGCAGGGCCACCAGATGCAAATCCGCCGCCGCCAGGCTCTCCGCCAGCAGCGATTCCGGCTGATAGGGCAGAAACTGGCAGTTGGACAAACCTTCGCAACGCTGACGAAGCTTCAGCATGCCCGCGCCGCCGCCAATCATGACAAACTTAATGCCCCCATGACCGCTCAGCTGCCCGATTACCTCAGCCAGCGGTTCAAAGGGATGGGCACGCCCCAGGTTGCCCGAATACATCACCAGAAAATCTGACTCAGCCACACCAAAGGCCAGGCGCTGCTGGCGGCCGTGCTGGTGGGCTGAGAGTTTTTCCACGTCACAGGCGTTTTCAATCAGTCGCTGCTGCTCCCGGGGCAGGCCCAGCTGGTCCAGCTTGTCAGCCATCCGCCGGCCAATCACCACGTTGCGTCGCGCTGCCCTAAGGCCTGCGTTGCGCATCCAGCCCGCCACCGCGGCGAGTCGGCGACCAAGCAGACCCAGCTGCACTGCGACCTCGGGAAACAGGTCCTGCAGCCAGTTCACCAGCACCGCGCGCCGGAGTTTGAGCACCGGCCACAAAAATGCCGACAACATGGGCGGGTCGGTTTTGCACACCACAATATCGCCCCGTTGCAGACCTCGCAGCAGCCACCAGTTGGCGCCAACAATAAACGCCAGATAGTCTACCGCCCTGCCCGGCAGGTGCTGGCGACCAAAGCGGCTGGTCTTCAGCCGCCGGACGGTGACGCCGTCACACTGCTCCTGCCCGGCAAGCCTGGCTGCTGGATCTTCATACTGCTGATCGCTGGTCAATACCGTCACCGGGTATCCCCGCGACGCCAGCTCCACGGCCAGCGCCGTCAGCACCCGGGAAGTGGCAGACTGATCAGGAAAATAATAGCGATTAATAAACACCATGCGTTTCAAATCGGCGCTGCGCTCCGTATTCTTAAGCCATGTCCAGACGCCTGCTGATCATCTGCCCCCATTTTGCGCCCACTAACGCGGCGGACGGCCATCGGGTCAGAATTTGCGCGAAGGGCCTGATGGCCAGGGGCTGGCAGCTGGAAATTCTTGCCTGTGAGCCCGACGACCTGGACATCAACCAGAGCCCAGCGCTGACCGATACCCTGCCCCAAGGGCTGACGATTCACCGGGTGCCCTGCAGGCCAGGCTGGCTGGGGAAACTGGCCGGGGCCACCACCACCAGTCGCAATGGGCTGCGCTTCATCAAGGCCAAGGGCGATGAGCTGCTGGCCGAAGGCCGGTTTGACGGCATATTGTTTTCCACCACGGCCTTTGGTTTGCTGCCCCTGGCAAGCCGCTGGCAAGCCCGTTTCAGGGTGCCTTATGTGATTGATTTGCAGGATCCCTGGGTGCAGGTCCTGCCTGACGGGGTGCGGCCGCCGGGAGGCGCTATTCGCTACGCCCTGGCCATGGCCGGGGCCCGACGCGCTGAACCGAAGGTTATCGGCAACGCCGCCGGCGTGGTCAGCGTGTCGCCCAGCTATCAGAGCCAGCTCGCCCAACGCTACCCCGGGATGTCCCTGCCGCCGTTTTTGTCGCTGCCCTTTGGGGCCAGCCAGCAGGACCTTGAGCTGGCCCGCAGCGCGCCGCCGGGTCAGCGGATTTTTTCGCCGGATCGAAAGACCCTTAATCTGGTCCACGTGGGCCGCGGCGGCGAGGACCTGTGGGCGTCTCTTGCGCCCTTGCTGCTGGCGATAAAAGATCACCCGGCGGTGAAGCTGCGGCTTATCGGCACCTCCTACGCGCCGCCGGACCGGCAGCTGCCCAGCCTTAGCCCCCTGGCTGAGGAGCTGGGCGTGGCGGATCAGGTCACCGAATATCCAGCCCGCATCGACTACTTCCAGGCTCTCAGATGCCTTGCCGATAGCTCTGCCATTGTGGTGCTGACGTCCAGCGACATGGCCTACAACGCGTCCAAAATACACAACTGCGTGCTGGCCGGGCCGCCGGTGTTGGCTCTGGTCCACCCGGGCAGCGTAGCCAGCGAGCAGTGGGCGGAACTGGCGCCCCATCTGACCCTGATTGACTGTCAAAGCAGCAGCGCCAGGGAGCAGGTGGCCGGCTGGCTGGGGCAACTGCCGGCGTCCCCCACCAGCCTCAACAACTACCCCTTTGAGGCCGACCAGCAGGCTGCCAAGCTGAGCAAATTCCTGGCTCACGTGTTAAGCCCTTCCGAAGGTGCGTCAGAGCCGGATTGAAGCTGGCGAGTGCCACAGGGGCTGGCCGGGTTCCCCCGATAGCGGGTCCAGGCCTGGGCATCTTGTGTTAACACCGCACCCAGCTGTAACACCGCGCCCTGACCTACCCGCGTACCCGGCCCAACCTGGCTAAAGGCCGCCAGCCAGGCCTGGTCCTCGATCTCGATGGGTGCGGTGATGAGGTCAAATCCCGGGCTGGACCAACTGTGGCTGCCGGTGCACAAATAGACCCCTTGGGACACACAGCAATGGGCGCCGATCTGAACCGTTGCCAGATTATCGATCCACACCGATTCACCCAGCCAGCTGAAGTCCCCTACTTCCAGCCGCCAGGGAAACTTGACCCGCAGCCGAGGCTTGATCACCACCCCAGGTCCAATCCGGGCGCCGAAGGCTCGCAGCAGGCCCCGACGCCAGCCAGAGCCCGGCAGAAACGATCCAACCAAGGCGCCGGCGAGCAGCCAAAGGATTTCCAGTAACCGGCCGCGGCCGCGATCAAAGTGATGGTTGTTGAAATCATCAAGCTGGACTGATGGCGGCTTGTGGTCAGTCATTGCGGGTTTCTCCCACGGTTTCATCAGCCTCATTTTGCATCAGATGTAAGGCCAGATTCAGTTCTGCCAGCAGCCGCTGATAGGCGTAAAACCAGCCACGGCGCCCTTCAAAAATGCCGCCCCGTAGCACCAGCACATAAGCCAGCACCGCCAGCGGCGCCAGCCAGGGTTTTAACCGCACCCCATCGGCCCGGCTGAGATTTGTGGCCCGTCGAAGCTTGGCTGCTTCCTGCTGGGCATAGCGATCCTGAGCGCTGACCCAGCGACTCAGAGGCTTACGATCGTCATGGGCAACAGGCTGGCTAAGCTGCCCGCAGCGACCGTCCAGCAGTAACTTTTCGGCGTGGCCGTCGGCCTGGTAGCGGCAGCTGGCCACCTGCAGCAGAACCGGCCGCGGCGGCAAGATTGCACAGCGCACCCGCTGGCCCCAGACCCAGAAGTCAAAGGGCGCAGAAAACGCCTGGTACCCATCAGGCTCAAGTGCCGAGATTTCCTTAAGCCCCGCCTCACTCAGCTGATGGTCGGCATCCAACGACAGAGCCCAGGGGGTCGCCACCTGGGACAGACCAAAATTACGCTGGGAGGCAAAATCATCAAAACCTCGACTCAGCACCTCCACCTGGGCAAACTGTTTGGCGATATTCAGGGTGTCATCGCTGCTGCCGCTGTCCACCAGAATGATCCGACTGGCCCAACTCAGCTGGCCCAGGGTCCGAGCAAGATTGGCCTCTTCGTTGTAGGTCAGCAGCAGCGGTGTGATTTGATCTAAATTCATGCCAGGGCCAGGATATCGCGATACTGTTGATCCAGCTGGGCGGCCACCGCGGGCCAGCTGAACTGGCTGGCAGCCAGCGCCCGTCCCGCCTCGCCCATGCGTCGGCGCCGCTCTGGGTCCGCCGCCAACTCGGTCAGGGCCGCAGCAATAGACTGGGCTGAACCGTCGATGATCAGGCCGGCTCCAGCGCCGCTAATCGGGCCGGCCAGGGCGACTTGCGCGGTGACCAGCACTGGAATGCCAAAGCTCATGGCTTCCAGCACCGCTACACCAAAATTTTCTGAAAAAGATGGCAACACAAAAATATCTGCCTGCATCAGCGTGTGGCGTTTTTGTTCCCCTTCAACCCAACCGCTGAAGTGAATTGACTCACTGTGCGCCGCGGCCTGGTCGGCAAGGCCGCGCTGATAGGTCTGATCCCCTGTGCCGGCGATGGTCAGTCGGGCATCTATGGCTGAACAGACCTGAGAGAATCCGTCGATCAGCCGCTCAAGGCCCTTCTTGGGGTCCAGTCGCCCCACAAACACCACCGACAGACCCTGATTTGGCTGTTTTGGCTGACCAGGGTCAGCAAGTTCCGGCATCGCAACGCCATGGGGAACCACCATAGGGCGGACCGTAATTCCTGCCGCCTCACACTCCTGACGCTCCAGCTCCGAAGTAAAATGGACCCGGGCAGCGGCCTCCAGGTTGGCTTTCTCAACCAGGGCCAAATAGCAGCTCTTACGCAGCGGCTTGTGCGCCAGGGACCACTCACAAAGTTGACCCAGTGGTCGGCACAGGTAAGGCCTGCCCTGGCGCCGAGCCCAGCTCATTGTTCGTGTGGACAAATAGGAAAAAACCGCATGAACGTGGAGCAGGTCCCACTGGTGACCTTGCCCCCCCAGCCAGTCCAAGGCTGCCGGGCTGACGATGTGTTCATCAAACCAGCGCATGCCCAGACGTTTGCGGGGAAACGCCAGCAGCTTAATTCCCTGGTAATCCAGCCACTCCCCGGTTGCCAGATTGCTATTGTCGGGGCCATCATCGTTGCTGGTCAGCACCGCGCAGTCGATGCCCCGCTGAGTCAACGATGCCAGCATGGGAATCAAGGCGGCGCTAGGACCGCCCCGGCGCGGAGAGATGGAGGGGATCACGTGCAGAACCCGCATCAGGCTGTCCGCTCCAGGGACTGTTGGAGTCCCTCGGTCATGGCGGCAAAGTTGTACTTTGTTTGCACCAAAGCTCTGGCCTTTTGGCCCCATAGACTGAGCGTGGCCGGCGAACTCAGAGCGTTGCCTAAGGCTGCGGCCAGCGCTTCGACGTTGTCGCTGGCAAATACCTGACCGGTGCCACGGCCGGCCACCATATCCGGCGCACAGCCCACCTGGTCGCTGACCAGTGCGCCGGTGCCCATGGAAAACGCCTCATTCACCACCAGCCCCCAGGTTTCGCTGACCGAGGGCAACACCAGCAGATCTGCACCGGCATAAATCGCCGGCAAGGCGCGCTGATTACGGAATCCCGCCAGATGGATTCGGGCATCGTCAGAGGCGGCCCTGGCCAACAAGGCTGATTGCTCACCGGTTCCAACAAACACCAGCGAACAGTCGGCAACAGCTGCCAAACGAAAGGCGTCCAGCAACAACATTGGGCGCTTGATGGACTGCAGCTTGCCAACAAAAAGCACCACCTTATGGGCCTTGGGTATGCCCAGCTCCTCACGCCAACCCTGATGATCGGCTGCGCAGTCGGCAGTGACCTGAAGTGCCGTCATATCGACGGCCGGCGGTGAATAAACCAGCTGCTGATCGGCCAGCCCGTGGTGGCGAAAATAGGCCCGGTTGTGCTGGCCCACATACAGGGCACCGGCAAGACTGGCAAAGGCGCGACGGACCACCCAATCTGACAGCCGCTGACTCCATCGGTGAGTTCTGGAAAGCAGGGTTGAGTCACCTCGCAGCCAGCAGTTAGGCGGCAGCGAACCCCGTAACATGGCGGGCAAAATGCTCTGATAGCGATAGGTCATCAGCAGGGTCATTCCCGGATCAAAGGCCTTCACCTCAGGCCACAACGATGGGTTGTTGAGGCCAAAAAAATGGTGGGTTCCCGGGTCCCTGGCCCGGTTGCTGACAAAGCAGCTGTCGAAGCCTTCCAGCAGCGGTATGTCCCACTGCACCCGGCGACCAAAATCCGGATCCTCAGCCCTGCGAGCCGCCGGGTCATCGAGGAAAAACACCCGCAGCCGGCAGCCCGATTCGGCAGCAATCCAGCGAAACCAGGGAGAAAAATATTGAATAGGATGGCTCACGACGATGGCCAGCTTGGGGCTATTACTCATGCCGCCGCCCGCGCCCTGGAATTAATCCATGAAACGATATCGGCGCCCAGAAACCGAAACAGCAAAAACATCACAATAATGCTCATCAGGGTACCGCCGACCATCTTCACCGCCGCCACCTCTAAGATCAGCGTGCCCAGGATGATCACGACCCCAGCGCCCCACACCAGATCGCTGCCACCAAACCGGCCCACCATGGCATTGAGAGCATAGCCCACCAGCAGCCCCCACAGAAAAATCGGCAGGAACATGCCCGGCACACCGAAATCCACATAGCTCTCTGCCATGTAACCCAGGCTAATGGAGGTTCCCTGATAGCCCGAAGCCAGTCGCAGGCCGGTGTAATACATGGTCTGCTCGGAATCCGACGGTAGCGGCGGTTTATCCGGGAATAAAATTCTGGGGGTAAACACATGAGTAACTGCCTGCCACCAGAGCCGGCCGTGTTCGTGCTGGCGGACCTGGGGCACGTGGATTAATACGTTGGCGAAGTAATCCACGTAGGCAATGCGTTCGGCCAGCCTCAAGGCCGCCATTCGATACTCTTCCGGCTCGGTCGTCGCGGCCAGTTCAAAAGCGTTACGCAAACTCTCACCGGTGCCGGTAACGATCACCTGCTGGCCAGAACCCTGATTCAGAAACATCCGCTGATCGGACTTGATGGCGGTCCAGAAAACCGCCAGCAGCAGCCCGCCTGCGACAATCGCGGTACCCAAAGCCACATGCTTCAGGGCAAAGCTTGGGCGACAAAAGAAGTACGCCACCACCAGCACCAAAATGACTTCTTTCCAGGCCGAAAAATAGGCGGCAAAACCCAGCAATATTTCCATCGCGCAGATCAACACCAGCCAGCCGTAACCACGGCGAGCCCTCAGCACCGCGCAGGCCAGGGCAAAGACAAAAGCCCATTTCAGGTTCACCAGGGGCAAAATAATCTGGGTCAGCCCACCGGGCAGCACATACTGGAGGTTTTTTATCAGCATTGACCCTGCCATCGCCAGGGCGGTTGCCAGAATAAGGCGCTGGGGCACGCTGCCCGGCTCACCGTTGATGTCGGGCAGCAGCTGGCTCTGAGGCCGGGGTTTGCTCCTCACTGTGCCCCATCGATGTCCCAGAGCCAGTCCGACGATCAGCGCCAGCAAACCCAGAACGCTGAGCAGGCTGGCCTCGCCCAGGGCCCCCAGGGCCGGATGGGCGGCGCCAAAGGAGCCATCCACCAGCATGTCATCAAGGGGCACGCCGGTCAGGTCGGCGTGGATCAGCTTGGTGGAGGCCTGCAGCCATTGATAGACCACAATCAACATCATCAGGGGCGGTTCTTCGGGCCGCCACAACAGCAACACCGCCAGTGCCAATACCGCAAAGGACAACAGGGATAGTGGGTAATTCTCCACCGGCGCAAAGATCAGGCAAACCAGTAAAGGCAACGCCAGCAGCAATAAGATCCGTAGCTTTGCCTTAAAGCCCATAGACCTGGTCCCAACCCTGCTCAAAGCCCCGCTCAAAATCTTCAGCGGATTGTTTAGCGGCCAGACCCATGGCCGCCACCTGTTTCGGTGAGCCACACAGCTGGCCAAGGCATTGCCGGAGACTGTCCACCGTTGGCTGCCCGCAGACCTGTCCATCAACGCCGTTGCTAATCATTTCCGCCAGGCCGCCGCTGGGATAAACCACCGCGGCTACCCCCTGTTGCTTAGCCTCCAGCACAACGGCCCCCAGCGGCTCGGCAAACACCGAAGGAACAACCAGCAGGTCTATGGCAGCAAAATACGACACGGTGTCGCTAACAAAACCCAGTACTTTCAGCCACGGCGCATTGGCATAGCTGGGTACAAGCTGAGCCCAGAATTCGGTGGGGCGACCGGCCACCTGCAGCTCAAACTCAAGCCCGCTATTGTGCAGCTCCTGGCAGGCCTTCAGCAGATGATCAACGCCCTTATGGGCCTCCAGCTGGCCGATAAAACCCAACACCAGCGGCCCTGAGTGTAGCCCCGGCAGCGGACAAGGCTTGGCTGTCCTGGCTGGCCGGCGAAAGCCTCGGGAGTGAATAATTTTCAGTCGCTCAGGGGGGCAGCCCGCCTCCAGCAGAGCGTCAGCGACAAAGCGTGAGATTGCCACCACCTGATTAACCCGCCTGAAACCCATGGACCAAAGCCAGCGGTGGGCCGCCGTATGGGTTGCCGGACAATCGCCACAGCGCATCACGATAGGCGTCCTTACCAGCCACAGCAGGGGCAGAAAACTGAGCATGGTATGAGGGTTGGAAATTTGCAGCATGGCGGTGGGCGTCTTGAGCAAGCGCCAGGCCAGCTGCACATTGGCTTTGGCAATCACAAAAGCGGCCACCAGGGCCTGCTTGATACCGGTATGGCGGCCTATCCGGTCGTGCATATCCAGTTCACACCAGGGGATGGATAGCTGATCCAAATAGGGCGTCACCTGACGGCGGCCCCAATTTTCATGCACAGCCACCATCACCGGCTGCTGGCGGTTTTTAAGGTGCACCATCACATCGATGTTGCCCCGTTCTCTGCCGAATAAGACGATGCCGTCAAGCAGCAGCAATACCTGCTTTCGCTTCACGCCAGCATCTCCTGATAAATTTTCAGGTATTGGTCGGCGATGACTGAGGTATCAAAAGCGGTGCGGGCTCGCTGGCGGCAGGCTTTGCGACTAATGCTGCTCAGCTGGTCAATCGCGGCCACACCCCCGGCCAGGTCGTCAACCAGAAAACCGTGTTGGCCGTGGCGAACAATTTCCGGCAGCGCGCCCCTGGGGCAGCTGATCACCGGGGTTCCGCTGGCCAGGCTCTCTGCGAACACGATCCCAAAGGGCTCATTCCATTGTATCGGCACCACCATCGCCGCTGCCCCGGCCAGCAGCTGTTGTTTCTGCTGGTCGTTTACCGCCCCTACGTACTCCACCCTGGGACCAAACCTTGGCTGAACCTGGCGCGTGAAATACTCATGTTCAGGACCTTCGCTGGCATGGTTGCCGGCGATAATCAGTCGCCGTCCGCTTTGCTCGGCCATGTCGATGGCCAGGTGCGCCCCTTTAATGGACTCAACACGACTCAGAAACACCAGCGGCGCGTCCTCAGGCACCTGCTCGTTCCAGCTGAAGGCAGACACGTCAACGCAGTTGTGCACGGCATGCCAGCTGCCAGCATTGGCCCTGCCGCGTTCGGCAATATATTCACTGCAGCCGCTGAACCGCAGCCGTGATCCCAACAGCCGGCTGGCAGCGGCAATGGTGCGGCCTGTGGGTTCACGCTGGTAGCACATCAAGGCAGGGGTTGTGCGCCTGCCTATCCCCAACAGATAGGCTAGCCGAGAGAAACTGTGCACCAGGTCCGGCTCAAAGTCTGCCACTGCGCCAGCCAGGCAGCGCAGGTTTTTGCCGTGACCCAGCAACCCCGATGGCGCGCATTGCGCCCAGCTAAAAAACTGACTCGACTCGACGCTGGATTGGGGATGGGCCAGCAGCCCCACCTGGTGGCCGCGCTGCAGCAGCTCCGCCAACAGCTGAGCGATCACCCGTTCTATGCCACCGTAGAGCAGCGGCGGAACCGGCAGGAAGGGATCCGCTGTGAGGAGAATTCTCATTGCCCTATCACGCCACGTACCCGCTGGATAAAGCCCCGGGATTCTTGCGCCCAGTTATATCGTTCGCGATAGTGCTTTCTCGCCGCAGCGGCGCCCTGACCCGGGCACACGGTCTGCTCCAGCCAGTCTACCAACGCCTCATCGCTTAAGTTCTGCTCCAGCAACAGGGCAGCGCCCGCCAACGCCGGGTACAGATTGCGATGAGCGGTGGTTGGGGTCAGTAGTACGGGTATCCCCGCCGCCAGATAGGTAAAAATCTTGTTGGCCAGACACAGGTCTTTGTTGACCGGGGAAGGATGTTCCAGGGCGAGCCCGCAATGGTGGCTTGCAGCCAGCGCAAACAACTCATCGGGCGGCACCAGCTCTTTAAGATTAAGGGTGATGCCCGCCAAGGTTGCCTGGTGTCGCAGCTCCAGATCAAAACCGGTGGTGGGCCGGCCCACCAGGGTCAACTCCACCGCCCGACCTAAGCCTTGGACGATGGCCTTCGCCCGCAGGAGAAACTGGTCCAGCCCGCGGTCAGGCCCCAGAGTCTGGGAAAACCAGAAAAAGCGCAGCGGCTCAGCTGACTTTAGTGCAGGCCGCTCTGGGGGCAGCTTCAGCGGCGAGTCGAACACGTTCAGCTGGGTGTGGGTGGAGACACCGTATCGGGCGCTAAGCGCCGCCCCAATTTCCGCCGATGAGGCACTGATGTAGCTGGCTCCGGGCAGTAGCGCTCGCTCTATGCCGGCGCGAATCTGACGCTCAAGCCTGGCCTCGGGGTAAAGCTCATCAACGTGGCTGTCTTCTGCGTCGAAGGCGTAAGGACAGCCAGCACTATGGGCAACCGCCGCCGCCGCCGGCAACGCCGCCAGATTGTGAGCGATGATCAGGTCAAAGGGACCCGCAGCCCCTGACTGATGAAGCTCAAGCGCCTTGCGCAGGCGTCGACAATCAAGGTTCAGAGCTTCGGCCAGCTGCCAGCTTGAGGGGACACGACCCCAGGCGAACAGCATCTGAACCCAGCGCCTGTAGGCCATTTGACGCAGCCGCATCAGGCGTCGCCAAATACCACCCAGGCGTACCAGACGCGAGGTCTTGAACCTGGCCACCAGGGGCATGCGCTGGTCCAGCCGGGTAAACCAGGGAATCTGCCCCGAGGTAACCGTTGCCACCTCAAAGCCTTCATTGAGCAGTGCGGCAGCTTCCTTCACTAACCTTGGGTTGGAGGAAAAGTGGCCGGGACTAACCAGGCAAATGGTGCTGGGTTCAGCCATCGCTAATTCGCCTGTCAGAGAAACGACGGCTGATAAGGCCAAGCCGCCGATAACCTAGATCATAGACCCTGGCCTGCAATCGCCGTGTTAAGCGCCAGCCCAGGGGACCTGCCAGACGACTGACCCAGCGGCCTCCCCCCAGGTCCGGATTGAAGAGTCCGTTGAGCCGGGCGTTTTGTTCGCAGAATTTGCTTTGCTCACGAGCATAGGGGTAACTCTCCACCGCCAGTCGCGACCAAGCCAGGGCCATGGCCTTGCGGCTGGCAGCCACATCATCGTGCTGAGCCAGCTGTTCACCGATCAGGCCAAGGGCGGTCACCGCGGACTGGAAATGATGGGGCTTGCGGCCCGCGCTCAGGGACTTGTCCGAACCCGAGCGATAGAAGCTCAAGGCCCGGGCACAAAAACCCACCTGGCTGGCTTTCAGCATGACCCGGGCAAAATACTCGCCGTCATCGTTGAGGGTCAGGGATTGGTTCCAGGGTCCGGCCGCGTCGATCAGCGCCCTGGCAACCAGCCAGGCCGCAGGTTGCATCATTAAATTTTTGCTCAGCGCGGTTTGCTGCCAGCTCAGCGGCGATTGGGGCCGCCACAAATCGTCCGCCGTCACCTGGGGAACATCGGGCAGCTGGTCATGGAATCGACACCAGGAACCCGAGGTAATTTGCAGCGACGGACTGGCCGCCAGATAGCTCAGCTGATGGGCCAGTTTATCCCGATGCAACACATCATCGGCATCGACAAAACTGATCCAGCGCCCCGCGCTGTGCTGCAGGCCCAAATTGCGCGCGGCGGCAGCGCCCCGGTTGGCTTGTGTGATTACCTGACAGCGCGGGTCGTCCAGGTTCAGCTCACCCACCGCGCCATCGGTGGAGCCATCGTCTACCAACAGCAGCTGCAGATCGTCCATGGACTGACCCAGGATGGACTGGACGCAGGGCCTCAGCCACTGACCTGCATTAAATACTGGCACGATCACCGACACCCGAGGAGCGCTCATGACTCAGCCCCGATGGATCGCTTACCCAATAGATGAATCGCTTTCTCCCGCACCCGAATTGCCAGCCTGGGGGCCCGCGCGGCAAGCCAGCGATAGGCCGCATGGCCCTCCTCCGGACCTCCCTGGTGCAGGCTGGCTGCCAGCAGGGCTGCCCTGTCTGCATCGGGCCAACCCTTAAGGGACGCCGCCACTGCGGCGATTTGCCACAGCCGCACGGCAATTGCCCGATGATAGCGACTGTCAGATGCCTGGGCGGCTTCGGCCATCACCGCGATTTGCGCCTGCACGCATTTAAGCCGGGCGGCCGCTGACATGGAACCTGGCACCCGGTAAATCACACTCTGGACCTCAGTCAATGCGTCAAACTTGAGACCAGCCCGGGCCAGCCGGCAGTGGAATGCCTGGTCTTCGTTGTACAGCTGATCCGGGGCTATCCTGAATCCCCCGGCAGCTAAGATGGCATCGCGCCGATACACGCCGCTGTTGTTGAGCTGATGGCTGATGGAATAGGCGATGGGATCAGTACGCAGCAGACCATGGTCAAAACGGCAGGTCCCCAAAAGCTGGTCCGAGTCCAAATCCCGGTTTTCGAAGGCCACCATCAACACGTCAATATCAGGGTGCATGGCGCGCTGGCTGGCCTCAACGAAACTGGGCATCAGACGATCATCGGCATCGTGAAAGTGCACCAGCTCGCAGCCTGATTGCTCAAGCATCCGATGTTTACCCAGGGCACAACCCACGTTGCTTTCGCTCCGAATCACCTGGGCCCCCAGGGTCTGAGCAACATCCGCCGTGTCATCGCTGCTGGCATCATCGTGCACCCAAACCTCGTCAAAGGGCTGTGTCTGATTGCGCGCATCAGCCAGTAATGCAGGCAGAAAGTGAGCGGCGTTATAGGCCGGGATGCATAGACCGATGCTCATCGGCGGCCACCAAAACGCTGACCGACGCGCTGCAGCAAGGCTTTGCCCAGGACGCGACCGGACAGGTTGGATGCCATATCCAGGGCGCCGCTGCGGCCGTCCCCGGCGCACAGCAAATGGTCCCAGGGGTCTGAACCTCGAGGCTCACGGGGGCTGTCCAGCAGCGCCTGGTAGACACCAAGATGCTGGGCCGCTCTGGCCGCAGGTTCCAGCTCCTCTGCCACAGTGGCCCGGCCGGCCTGGCCCATTGCCCGCCGCTGGGACGCCGACATGGCGCTGAGTTGGCTCAGGCAGTCCGCCAGTTGGTCTGGGTTGTCAGGCGCGAAGGTCAGGCCGTTGCGTCCGTGGTCCACCAGTTCGCTGGCCCCTGCGCCCTGACAAACAATCACCGGGATGGCCGCCGCCATCGCTTCCACCGCGGTGAAGTTAAATACGTCCCAGCTCGAGGGCACCACAACAAAACCGGCCTGCTGGCGGCGCTTTTTCAGCTCCTGGGGACTGACCATTCCCTGGGGCTGCAGCCGCTTCGGCCAGACCTTCGGATACTTTCTGGCCAAGCGTTTTGACATGGATACCAGGCGGCCGTTGTCAGCCGTAGGCATGTCCCGGCCATACCAGTGAATATGAGTCTCTGGCAGTCGGGACATGGCCTCACACAAAAGCTCAACGCCCTTCCAGCGCTGAATTTTGCCACTGGCAAGTCCTCCCCCTTGCCCGCTGGCGGCGGGTTCAACCGGGTATGCTGGCCGGTTTAAGGACACGGGTCTTGACAGCTGACGACTCCAAAATTTCGCGTTGGCCGAAGAGTAGGTCACCAGTTCGTCGGCCAGGCCCAAACCCACCTGTTCCAGCAGCCCGACCATGGATTGGAAGGCCGCCTCGCCGGCCAGCTGCTCGGCCCTGGCTATTTGGCTAAGGCTGGCATGTAACCGAACCACCAGCGGAGTATCACCGCACACCCAGGGCACAAAACCCAGCCCCCAGTCACAGCATTCCACCAGGTCGAAGGGGGTATGGTCCGCGACTTGCTGGACCCGGTCTCGAAGCCCCCAGGCAGCTGCCAGGTGTGCGCCAAGGCCGGCCAAAGGCTGCAAATGGCTGAACCTTGGCAGATGTTTGTGCTGGTCTTCAGCGCGTAAAACGTGCACAAAGGGCTGGTCACTGGGCTGGTCCATGAAGTAGGCGCTGCCAACAAACACCTGCACCTCATGTCCTGCCTGCTGCAGCTCCGGCACCAGATGTCGGTAGTAGGTTGCAAGACCGCCGGCCACCTGCCCCCATTCCGGGATCACCAGGGCGATTCTCATCAGGCCTGCCGGTCCACGGTTGTGTCAGTCAGGGCCCCATCGCGCATCCGGTAGACCCGCTCACAGGCTGTCAGCAGCGCTTCCCGGTGGGTGATCACCAGCACCGTTGCACGACCTTTTAAGGCCGCAATGGCCTTCACAATATCTCCCTCGGTAGCCTCGTCCAGGGCCGAGGTGGCCTCGTCAAAAACCAAAAACTCACGCTCATGATAAAACGCCCTGGCGATGGCGAGACGCTGGCGCTGGCCGCCGGAAACTCGTTGGCCATTATCGCCCAGGGACTCATCAAGACCGCCGGGCAATTGGGCCAGCAGCTCACCCAGGGCTGCCTGGGACAGAGCCTTTATTATCTTCTCGTCTGCCCCATCACTGCGACCTTGGGAAAGTGTGATGTTGGTGCGCAGGGAGTCGTTGAACAAACAAGGGTCCTGGGGAATATAGGCACAGCGACGGGTCCAGCTGAGGCTGTCGCCTGCCAGTTCAAGATTGTCCACTAACATGCTGCCTTCGGTGGGCGACAGCAGGCCCAGCAACAGGTCGCCCAGGGTGCTCTTGCCGGAACCCGACGGCCCAACTATGCCGCAACACTGGCCGGGCTCAATCAGCAGATTGACCCCCTGCAGCGCCGCTCGCTGGGTACCAGGATAGACATAACTCACCTGCTTCAGCTCTACCCTGGGTAGGGACCCTGCGCTCACTGCCGCCACCGGCGTTGGCGGCAGGGGCAGTCTCAGGTCAGCGGCCAATCGTGCCAGCACCGGGCGATTGGCCTTGAGTAAATTGATCTGATTGGCTACTGAGGTGGCCGCGGGTATCAGACGAAGACTGGCAACACCAAAGGCGCCAAGGGTAGCCACCATTCCGGGCAGTGAGTCCTGGCTGCCACCGGACCATGCAATAGCGCCTAACATCAGCATTAGTACGGCCATTTCCAAGGCGCTACGAGGCACTGTTTGCAGCGCGTTCTGCAGCGCAGTGGCCTCAGCCTGCTCTCTGGCAGCAGTTTCTACCCGGCTCGCAAACAGCCTCTGGGAACCCAGTACTCGGGCCTGTTTTAGGGCTGCAAGACTGTTTCCCACGGTTTCCACCACTCGCTCATAGCGACGTACAATCCGCTCAGCGTTTTCTCGCATCGCTTTGCGGGTGACTAAATTCACCAGCACAACGGTAACCCCAATCATGCAGCCCATGGCCAGCGCCACGGCTGGACTGAGCCAAAGCAGAAAAGCCCCCAACAGCAGCAACACCATGAAATCGGCAATCAGGCGCAGGCTGGCGTTGAGAACATTGCCCGTGTAAAGCGCCACCTCATAGAGCAGCGTGTTGGTCAGTTCTGCCTGACTGCGGCCCAGATGAAAAGCCCAGGGCTGACTCAAATAACGATTGAGCAACTTAGCCATCAGCATGCCCCGGTGCAGATCGCTGAATCGCACCATCACCCGCTGGAGCTGGAAGCCGGCCACCGCCCGCAAACCCAAGGCAACTACAATAGCTAGACCTATCCACAGTGACCCGCCCAGCCCTCCGGCCTGGGCCTCGCCCTGGAGGCTGGCCTGAATCGCGTCAGGGTCCGAGCCCTGGCCTGGGTTGAAGGCCGCGGCAACAAAAGGCGCCACCAAACTTACGCCCAACAAATCTAAGCAGGCAGCCGCCAGCATCAGCGCCACCACCATCGGCACCCGCCTGAGCTGATCTCCCAGCACGGTGGAAAGGTCATGCCAAAGCGCCTTCATCGAGCCATCGCCTGGCTTGCAAGATCCGCCACCTGGGCCCGGAAGGCCGGCAAACCGAATCGCTGCCGCACCTGGGCCGGGTCGGGCAACGACTGGGTGGCCGGATCCAAGGCAGTGGCAATGGAGTGCTGAAGGTCGCTGCCCGCCAGATGGGTACCCTGGCTGATACTCAAGGGATCAGCGCTGCCGTCTTGGCCAAGTCCCAACACCGGGCAACCACAGGCCAAAGCCTCCAGAAAAACGATGCCGAAACCTTCGCCGCGGCTGGGCAATACAAACAGACGGGCCCGCCGATAGGCGTCCAGGATTTCGGCCCGACCTAGTCCGGGCATAAACTCTACAGCCTGGGCAACCTGGTACTGATGGGCCAGGGCCTGCAGCCGGGGCAGATCATCACCACTGCCGGCCACCCGGTAACGAAGATTGGGGTAATCCCGCCGCAGCCCTGGCAGTGCCTTGATGACCTGGTCGTGGCCCTTGTAACGCTCGGCGCCATCGAGCCGACCAACCGATAACAGATAGTCTTCGTCAGCCGCTGACGATGGCGGCGACTCAAAGCAGTCCTCAGAAACCGTGTTAGGCAAAATACGGACCCGGTGATCGGCCAGATTGGACCAACCCAGAAACTTTTGCCGGGTATATCGACTCACCGCTGAAACCAGACTCACCGAGCCCAGTCCGCTTCGACGTAGCAGGCCCTTCGGCTTGTTCCAGGCTTCGATGCCGTGCAGCTGCAGCCATACCGGCGTGCCCTTGCTGCGCGCCAACCAGGCCGCCGCCGGCAGCAGCGACAGGTGACCACAAATGATGAGATCCGGACCGCTTTGATGACGCCGTCTGGCCTCAGCGAAATACGCTAACTTACCGTCCACCGGCTGCTGACTGATGGTGCCGCGCTGACATTTGGGGCCGGCGGTTACCAGCACCTGGATCTGACTCGCCGGGCCCGCCGCCAACCCCCGCAGCCAGTGCCGGTTAAATTCCTGGATCCCGCCTCTGGCACCAAAGGCTTCGGTCATCAGAGCTAGAACCCGCATGATAAATCTCTGGCCCAGTGCCGCGCCCAGCCGGGCCCCGGATGTCCTCGCCACTGGGCCAACGGCGTGGTGAAGCCAGTCTTGGCCCGCTGGCCCAGGGCCTCGCCCAGGGAATCGGGCAGCAGATGCTGGGCGCTGGACAGCAGATCGGCCTTGGAATAACGGGCCCCACCCACCGCTGCCTGCAGGCGGACATCCACATAGGGCACACGGATTTCCACCGAATGACTCATGCCGGCCCAATCGGCGTCGCGCAGCAGCTGGTTTTTCAGATAGTGATCCTGCTCCAGCCGGCTGACCTTGCTACGGGCCGACCCTTTGCCGTCAGCAGTGCGCTCCAGGGCCGCCAACAGGCCCAGCCGCGCCAGCCCCTCCCGGGCCTGCTGGCGGCCCATCAGCGAGGCCAGTTCCCAGGGCATGAACAGGCCCCGCTTGAGCAAATAAGCACCACCCAGGGTGCTTCCATACTCCAGCATTCCGGCGGCTTTAGGGGAAATCCCAAGCGCCGGACACAGGGGCTGCAGACCTTTACGCAGTGCAACACCAAGACCCGGCAGCCAGCGGCTGAAGGCCGATCGCTGCTGCCAGCGGGGCACATCGGAAAAGGACGGATAGCCGCCGAACAGCTCGTCCGCGCCGATACCGGAGATGGCGGTCTTAAGCCCCATCTCAGCGCAGGCGGCGGCAACTATCCAGGTGTTGAATCCATCGATGCTGGGTTGATCCATGGCCTCAAGCACGGTCGGCAAATCCCGCTCAAACTCCTCCCGGGAGTAATAGCGAATCCGGTGCTTAAGCCCCAGCGCCGCCGCAACCTGGCCAGCCACCGCCACTTCATCTGCCGGCGTATCGCGATACTCCGAAAAGCCCACGGTCAGGGCCCGCACAGGGGAGCTGGACTGGCTGGCCAGCGCTGCCAGCACCGCACTGTCTATGCCCGATGAGAGAAACACCCCCACCGGCACGTCGGCCACCAGATGGGCCTTAACCGAATCCGCCAGGGCGTTACCCAGCACTGAGGTCCGAGCTTTCTGATCGCCAGCTTCGCGATCGGGAGCTTGGACCCATTGCTGGCCGGCCTGCTGATCTTTGGCCAGCAGCGCCACCGGCGCGCCGGGACCGTCGGCGTCACACATCAGGTAGTGACCTGCGGGCAGTGCGCGTATCTGCTGATAAAGGGTGAAGGGTTCGGGAACGCTGCCGGTCAACAGGAAACCCGCTTGACCGGCCAGGTCTTTTTCCCTGGACACGCCGCCGCCTTTAAGCAGCGCCTTAACCTGAGAGGAAAATCGAAGCTGCCAGCCGTCATTGGCGATATAGAGGGGCTTGATGCCAAAACCATCCCTGGCCAGTAACAGACGCTGGCGCTGGCGATCCCACAGCGCCAAAGCAAACATACCCCGAAGCTGCAGCAGGCCCTGGGCACCGTCGCGCATCAACAGCTTCAGCAGCACTTCGGTGTCGCTGGCGGAACGAAACACCTCGCCGCGGCTGCGCAGGTCCCCGCGCAGCTGTCGATAATTGTAAATCTCGCCGTTGAAGGCCAGCACAAAACGGCCGCAGGGACTGACCATGGGCTGACTGCCGGCATTGGTTAAATCAATGATCTTCAGCCGCCGATGGCCCAGGGCGAGACGCTGATCGGCGGACACCCAAAGGCCGGCGCCGTCGGGCCCGCGGGCAGTCATCGCGTCACGGGTAGCGATAACCTCATCGCGATCCACCCCAGGTGCCGCATGGTGATAGGAAAAAATCCCATTAACCCCGCACATCGACACTCCCCTGCTCGGGCCTGGTGGTCTTACGCTCAACGTCCTGCCTGAGCAGCTCGATTTCCCGGGTCAAGACTTTCAGCTGGTTGGTTTTCAAGCGCAGACAGGCTGCGGCGGCCTCGATCCTAAGCTTCCGGCCTGAACGGGTGACCCGGTAACGCAGGGGGCCACGGGGCTGACCACCGGCGGGGTTTTCTGGCCGGATCATGCCGGACTCAACCAGCGCTTTCAGACAATAGTTCACCTTGCCCAGGCTAATGCCCAGTTGGCCTGCCAGCTGACGCTGACTGCAATCTGGCCGGCGACCCAATACGGTCAACAGCTGATAGTGAATTTCCTGATGCATTGCCTTTTGCCAGAAGCCGGTTGTCTTTATTTAAAATCATAGACTTGGGCGATTATCTTAAAGTAGATGCCAGTGTTGTTCAACGCTTGAACGCTATTCATTCAGACGACTTGGGCAGGGGCCTTCAGGCGGCCCCGCGCTGAGTCGAATCAGGAATGAGCGAGGGCCCCAACTCCGCCGCCGCAGCCAGGGGTTGTTGATTGATTATCGGCGCTGCTGGCCGCTGACTGAAACAGCCGCCAGGCAACGGTCGGGATTTACCCTCAGGGAGTGACTGACAGCTAAAAACCGGCGGCTTAAGCGAGGGGCTTGGGCAGCCCAAGGTGGGGCGCAGAGGGGTTACTGATCGCGAAATCGATCACGATTTTGCAGCCGGTGCTGCAGCCATTTCCAGGCGGACTCGATGATGGAATCAATCTCCAGGTGCTGGGGCTCCCACAGCAAACGATTTCTGGCTCGGGTTGCATCAGCCACCAGGGTTGGGGCATCGCCAGGCCGATCAGGGCCGTCAACCACCGCCAGGGTTTTGCCCGTGACCCGCTCCACCGCAGTGATGATTTCGCGGACCGAAAACCCCCGCCCCAGGCCCAGGTTGTAAGTTTGTGTTCCGCCACCGCCATCCAGGGTTTGCAGCGCCAGCACATGAGCCTGGGCCAGATCACTGACATGGACGTAATCCCGCACGCATGTGCCGTCGGGAGTGTCGTAGTCCTGGCCGAAAACCGTGACGTTTTCACGCAACCCTGCGGCGACTTCCAGCAGCAGTGGGATCAGATGAGTCTCGGGCTCATGCAGCTCACCCACCTCACACTGAGCATCAGCGCCTGCCGCATTAAAGTACCGCAGGATTGCGGATTTCAGCCCATAAGCGGAGCCGTAATCCCGCAGCGCCTGTTCCACCATCAGCTTGGTGCGGCCGTAAGGGTTGATGGGGAATTGTGGGTGCGCCTCAGGGATAGGAATCAGGCGCGGCTCGCCGTAGGTTGCACAGGTGCTGGAAAAGACAATTTTATCCACCTTGTGACGTCGCATGCTGTCCAGCAGATTCAGGCTGCCGATGACATTGTTGCGATAATAGCGCTGGGGATCGCGGACCGACTCGCCCACGTAGGCCAAGGCGGCAAAGTGAATTACGCCCACGGGCTGGTACTCAACCATGGCTCGATCGATCACCTCAGGGTGCAGCAGATCGCCGTTAATCAGAGGCCCCCATTTCACCGCCCAGCGGTGGCCGGCAGACAGGTTATCCAGGCAAACGGGCCGGTAGCGCGCCTGTTTCAGGGCCTTACAAGTATGGGCGCCGATATAGCCGGCACCGCCGGTAACCAGGACTCGTGGTCGGCTGTCGTCCAAACTACTTGCTCAACAACTGATCAAAGTAGGCAATGGTTCGGATCAGCCCATCGCGCAGCGCAACCTGGGGTTGCCATTGCAGCGCCTGTTGGGCCAGGGAAATGTCAGGCCGGCGTTGGGTGGGGTCGTCCTGGGGCAGCGGATGAAAAACCAGTTGACTGGCGCTGCCGGTGAGCTCTATCACCAGTTCAGCCAATTGCCGCACCGTGAACTCGCCAGGATTGCCCAGGTTGACCGGGCCGATAAACTCCTGGGGCGTTCCCATCAGCTTCACGAAGGCATCGATCAGGTCGTCCACGTAGCAAAACGAGCGGGTCTGGCTGCCATCGCCAAACAGGGTCAAATCGTCGCCCTGCAGGGCCTGCACGATGAAATTTGACACCACCCGTCCGTCGCTGGGATGCATTCTTGGCCCGTAGGTATTGAATATTCGGGCCACTTTAATCGGCAGCTGGTGCTGACGATGGTAGTCAAAAAACAGGGTTTCAGCGCAGCGCTTGCCCTCGTCGTAGCAGGAACGAGGGCCAATCGGGTTGACCTTACCCCAGTAGGACTCTGGCTGGGGATGGACTTCAGGATCTCCATAAACCTCGCTGGTGGAAGCCTGCATGATGGTGCAGCCCAGGCGTTTGGCCAGGCCCAGCATATTAATCGCGCCGTGAACGCTGGTTTTGGTGGTCTGTACCGGATCACTCTGGTAATGAACCGGCGACGCGGGACAGGCCAGATTGAAGATCTGATCCACCTCAACGTAGAGCGGAAAGGTCACGTCGTGGCGCATCAGCTCAAACGATGGATGGTCCAGCAGGTGGCGGATATTGTCTTTGCTGCCGGTGAAAAAGTTGTCCAGACAGATGACATCAGCGCCGGCGGTCAGCAGACGCTCACACAAATGAGATCCGAGAAAACCGGCGCCGCCGGTGACCAGAATACGGCGCCGACTGTGGTACAAATCTCTGGCCCCTTTGCCACTCATGAAGCCTGCCCAACCCTGGCAACGCTGGCACCCCTGCCGATGGCGTAGTAGGTCAGTCCCCGCTCGGCCACATACCGGGGCTCGTAGAGGTTGCGGCCATCAAAAATTACCGGATGTTTCAGCGTCTTCAGCAGTCGATCAAAATCCGGGCTCCAGAAACTGCGCCACTCGGTCACAATCACCAGGGCGTCAGACCCTTCCACCGCGGTGTAGGCGTCGGCACACAGAGCAAGGTCCGGGCGCTCGCCGTAGATCCGCTGGGCCTCCTCACTGGCTTCGGGGTCAAAGGCTCTTACTGCGGCTCCTGCCGCCCACAGGCCCTCCATCAAGGCCCGACTGGGCGCTGCGCGCATATCGTCGGTGTTAGGTTTGAAAGCCAGCCCCCACAAGGCGAAGGTCATACCGCTGAGGTCGCCAAAGTGGCCACGAATTTTCTCCAGCAGCAGAGTTTTCTGAACCCCGTTGACCGCTTCAACGGCATCCAGGATTCGGGCCTCGTAGCCAACGCTTGCCGCCGTTTTCGACAGAGCCTGGACGTCTTTAGGGAAACAGGAGCCCCCATAGCCACAGCCAGGGTAGATAAATGAAAAGCCGATGCGCGGGTCAGAGCCAATGCCGCGGCGGACCTGTTCAACATCCGCGCCGACTCGTTCAGCCAGGTTGGCTATCTCATTCATAAAAGAGATTTTCGTCGCCAGCATGGCATTGGCGGCGTACTTGGTCAGTTCCGCCGACCGGATGTCCATGGTGATGATCTTGTCATGGTTGCGATTAAACGGAGAATACAGGTGCTTCATCCGATCCAGCGCGTGGTCGCTATCAGCGCCAAGCACGATCCGGTCAGGCTTCTGGCAATCTTCAATCGCCGCCCCTTCCTTCAGAAACTCCGGATTAGACACCACCCAGAAATCCAGCTCGCTGCCCCGCTGGGAAAGTTCTTCAGTCAGCGCCTGACGAACCCGATCTGCCGTACCCACGGGCACCGTCGACTTATCGACAACGATCTTGGGGGCAGTCATATGCAGGCCGATGGTCCGGGCCACCGCCAACACGTATTGCAGATCGGCGCTGCCGTCTTCATCCGGTGGGGTGCCAACGGCGATGAACTGAAATTCTCCGTGGGCCACTGCCTCAGCCGGGTCGCTGGTAAACGATAATCGGCCGGCCTCAGCGTTGTTTTTCACCAGGGTTTCAAGACCTGGTTCAAAAATTGGCAGCTGTCCGCGCTTAAGACCCGCTATCTTCCCTTCGTCCACGTCCATGCACATGACGTGGTTGCCCGCTTCGGCCAGACAGGCTCCGGTGACCAGTCCTACATAGCCTGAACCGAAAATGGTGACTTTCATAACCGCGTCCCTGGTAGATAATGGTCCAACCGCCAATGGTAGAGTTAAGTTCCCTCAAGTGAAACCCGACCCGGTAAATTTCTCGCAATCGGCTCTGCGCGCCCTGCTCCACCTGCAGCGCCGCCAGGGGCTGGAAGTAGACTGGCTGTTGCAGCAGGGACTGGCCGGAATGGCGACCCAGCTGGCGGCTCAGCTGTCGATGGAAGCGGGCACTGTCAGCCCGCTGAGCCAGTGGGTGGCGGCTTATTCAGCCCAGTGGCTGTCCTGGCAACCCAATTGGAGCCGTGCGCTGGCGGCCTTACCTCAGCCCATCATTTTAAAAGGTGCGGCGCTCTGTCACTGGCTTTATCCTGAGCCGGCACTGCGCCCGGTGGGTGATTTAGACCTGCTGATCGCTGCCGAACAGCGGCCCCAGGCCCAGCAGGCGCTGCTGGACATCGGCTTCGCTCCGGCTTTGGCCCTGGACGCTGACCTGATCATGACCCAGCAGCGTTACACCCTGCAAAGGCCCAACCAGCCCCCCTGTCATATTGATCTGCATTGGGCCTCCAGCAACCGCTCGCTGCTGGCAAAGGGTTTGAGCTATGAGTTTTTGCAAAGCCATACCCAGGACGCCGGTCCCGGCCGGGGCCTGCAGGGCCCAGCGGCTTTGCTCCACGCGGCCTGTCACCTGCTGGGTCACCATGGCGACCAGCTGGATGCAAAGTGGTTGCTGGATATTCATTTGCTGTGGGAGCTGATGGAACCGGGCCAGCGCCGGCAGGTGACCGCTGCTGCCACCCAGCGAGGGCTGGCACCCATTGTCAGCGCGGCACTGACCCTATGCGCCCAGCGCACCGGCACCCGTTATACCGAGGGTGCCCTGGGTCAGCTGCTGCGCCACCAGGATCAGCCGAGCCGACACTATTTAAGCAGCCGTCCGACGGTGCTGCAGGACCTGTCTGCCTTGCCAGGCATCAGACAACCCCTCAGATACCTGGGTCAAATGATCTTCCCCTCCGCAGCGTATATGACGGCCAGGGGCTTTGGCGCGAGCCCGGCAGCTTATGCCAAACGTCTGGCCGGCGGTTTGCGTAAAGCCATCAAGCCGCCCCATAGCCGGTCATGAAAATCGGCGCAATGGTGGCGTGGGTGGCTCGGGATGCCAGTCGCAAGGGCCACGATCAGATCCAGCCACGGCTGCTGCGGGCAACCCTATCCAGGGATCAAACCGTGGCGCACTATCAATGGGGAAAGCTGTGTCTGGCGGTGGCCGCTCATCCACTGTTTCCACAGCCCGCCGCCACCTTCCAACCCGAGATTACCCTGGGCGATCGTTACAGCGCCTTTGTTTGGGGCCAGCTGGACCGCTCCAGCCCCAGCCTGACATCGGTGCTGGACGCCCTGGTCCGCCAAGGCCCGGCTGCCGCCGCTGCGCTCAGTGGCGATTTTATCGTGGTGCTGGTAGATACCCAGGAGCAGACCCTGACCGTGATCCGGGATCCGCTGGGCAACCGCAGCGCGTTCTGGCGGCAGGACGCTGACGGCTGCTGGATGGCCACCAACGAACGCTGTCTTTGGCCGGCAAGGCCCACGCCAGATCCGAATTTTCTGGCCAGCTATTTCGCTGCGGAGCCGCCACCACCGGAGGCAAGTCCGGTGGCTGGTGTGGCCACGCTGGCGCCGGCCCACGCCATTACTCTGTCACCCAAGGGCGTTGGTGAACCCCAGCGATACTGGCAGTTCACCTACGACCCCCAGGTGCGACGACTGCGCCCCACCCAGGCAGCAGAACAGCTGCGCCAATGCCTGACCCTGGCGGTCAAGGAACGGGTCATGGAGGGCGACGCGGTTGCCATTAGCGGCGGCATGGATTCCACCGCCGCGGCTGCGGTCAGCGGACTCAAACAGGCCTTCACCTATCGCACCAATCAATGGCCCCAGTGTCAGGAGCACGAACTGGCTGCAGCCACCTGCCAGCACCTGCAGATGCAGCTGGAGGAAATTGATTGCGATAGCGCTGACCCCTTGTCAAAACCCTTCTGGGAAACCCCCTCAACCAGCCCGGGGCCGGAGCTGGATGCCTACCAGGTGATGCGCTGGCGACTGGCCACGGCCGCCGCCAGCCGCGGCTGCAGGGGAGTGATGACCGGCGACTTTGGCGACCAGATTTACCTGGGCTATCCCTACAGCCTGCGCGACGGGTTTGTCCAGCGGCCCCTGGCCAGCGCCCGGGTCGCCTTCGGCAGAGCTCTGAAGCGACCCGCCTTCTGGCGCGACCCGCTGCTGCGCCGACTGGCCCCGGCCAACGGGATTTCACGGGGATTTCGACAGGCCAGCAAGCCCTGGCTAACGCCCCGGGCCCATGGCCTGTTAGCCAGGGCCCAGCGCCATCATCCAATTTACGGCGCGCTGCACCAGGTCGATAGAATAGAAGGCTGCCTGAATGCCGGCAGCGCCAGAGCCGCCCACCTGGGCTACCTGCAGGGCCTGGGCTGGGGCGTTGAATACCGCATGCCCTACCG
>CAYGPO010000004.1:51898-53270 GCA_964351665.1 uncultured Gammaproteobacteria bacterium
CTGGCAGGGCTGCACATCGGGACTGGTGGGTGGGCAGATTAGAGCCCTTACGGCAACGGGAACTGATCAGGGCCTGGAACTGACCATCGACGGTTTGGGCCGGTTTTTGTTCGGTGTTGACCGCCAGATTCAGTATCCGACGCAGCTTGGGCCAGAGCTACTGGCTGAAGTGCTGTGCGGACCCCTGCTGCCCCTGGCCTTGCAGCAGCTTGGCATCTATTGCCTGCACGGCGCCGGAATTTTCATCGGCGACACCCTCACCGTGCTGCTGGGGGTTAGCGGGGTCGGCAAATCAACCCTCAGTCGAGCCCTGGCCCAGGCTCAAGCACCCATCCAGGCTCACGTCAAAGGCCAATCCGGCGGCACGCTTTGGGCAGACGACACCGTGGCGGTTAGCGGCGACGATGGCCAGATCGGCACCAGCCCCGGCCCTTTTCCCCAGCCCAAATGGCGGGGCTGGCGCACAGCATCCAGCAGGCCCCGGGCCGAGATCAGGCGTATTGTCGTTTTGCAGCCCGACCAATCGCCCCAGCCGGCGCTCAATCCCATGACGCCTGCCCAGGCCACCCTTGCCCTGGTAAGACATACCGTTGCCGGTCGGCTGTTGTCACCGCAACAGATGAAAAATCAGCTTCAGTTTGCCGCAGGACTGGCCGCTAAGGTCGACTGCAGATGGCTGAATTATCGGCAGGTGATCTCCGACCTGCCGGCCATGGTCCAACGCCTTATGGCCCCAGGTAACCCGGCATGTTGAAAACCTTACATGCCCTGTGGCAGGTCAGCAGCTGCGAGGTCAGGCTCAGGCTGCTGGGGTTCCAGAAGGTTGCCGGAGCCTTGCTTGAAGCACCGCCAGCGGGGCTTTCGCGCCAATGGACAACACCTCAATCACCCCTGCGCTATCTTGAGTCCACTGCCACAGTGCCCTGGTCGACCTGCCTGACTCGGGCGGTGGCTGCAGCATCGCGTCTGCGGCGCCAGGGCTACCCAGCCCAGCTCCGCCTGGGCACTCGCAGTGGCGCCAGATTCAGCGCCCACGCCTGGGTGGAGATTGCCGGCCAGGCCTGGTCCGAGCATGGTCATGAGGCGATGCAACAGGTGGATGAAGCAGGCTTGAATTCGCTATGAGCAAGCAAACGGTGACCATTGCAGATCAGGTCTTGTGGCAACGCACCGGCGACGCCATGGTGCTGCTGGATTCGGCCAGCGGAAACTATTTTGAACTCAACGACAGCGCTCAGACGATTTTCAGCGCGCTGGTTGACAGCGGCAATGTCGACACTGCCGTGACCGAGCTGACCCGGCAATTTGAAATTGATGGAGCTCAGGCTCGCAGCGACGTGCAAAGCCTATTGGAAGCACTGGCTGAGGCCGG